>JAWWDH010000002.1:0-52907 GCA_033720015.1 Pseudomonas sp. | reverse complement strand
TCCTCATGGAGCCCCCCCCGATTGGACTGACTTTCCCCATCCGCCCCCCAGTGATATATCTTGGCTGACCGCTGTCCGCCAAAGTTTTCTGCCAGCCCCAGGTAAACGACTTCGTAGCGGGAAACATGGTGTGAAGTCGATAAGCGCGAGAAGTTCACTATTTCAGACATGGCCTCACCAGGCTGAGTACATGGTGCCAGCATCGATACCATTTGTGTCGTTTTGGCGTTTGGCAGCAAGGCCGCCCGCTTGTGACGGTTACTGCAGTCGCGCCTGGGGCCCCTGTTCACCGCGAGATGAATATCTACCTTTATTTTCCAGCAGCAATGAAAATTTTTTTCAAACTCAGTAATCAAAACCCCTCGGCAACCTGTCTAGCAGGGACTTTCGGTTCAGTGCTCAATGAAAACCTACGCAAGGTCAATAAAAAGCCCCGGATTCGCGGGGCTTTTTCGTCTTAACGCATCTCTTCCTCTGCCTGTTTCTTCACTGCGTCGACATCGAAGTTCTCAAGTCGTTTCAGATTTCGATCCAGGGTGTTCAGACGTGAATCGCCTTGCGATATTTCAAGGCCACTTCCACTTCCTGTCACGTCCTCAAGCGATACAGTATTCGCAGTAGGCAACCGGCCCGCCAAGTTCAGCATGCCGATCCACTCCGACAGATCAACACGCGACCAGTCCATCTGAGCCATCTGATCTGGCGTAATCCCTTCGCATGTAGGCGATTTCACTTCACCCCATCCTAACCCGAGCTGTTCACGAGCGGACTCCTGGATGATCCGACCTACAACCGAGCCGAAGCAGCAGTAAGCCTCTCGCTTTTCAACGCAGGAACCAAGTGCTTCTGATGCACAGTAGCTGCCAACAAAGTGGCACTGTCGAGTTTCCTTTTTCGCCCCCAACTCGAACTCTTTTTCCTCGCATTCCCAGATGATGTTGATCAACAGATCAACAATCACATAAACCATGTAGACCCAGCCGATGATATTCACAACCATCGCGGCCTGTGATCCAAGGCCGGAAACCGCCCCATCTGCCCCCGTGGCGAATACAGCGTCGGCGGCGGCAGTCGCGCCCATTTCGACCATCGCGTCATAGGCTTGCTGCATGAGCCACTTTTGCAGCTCACTCATCAGGGTTTCCTGCGCTACTCCGGACAAAGTGTCTTGGAAAGCGGCCGTAGCAGAGTCAACAATTGACCCCCACTGCCCTTTAATCACAGACGTGCCGGCCGACATTACAGCTTCGCTGCCTGCCGCCCAGTAGCCCGGCGCAAACAGGTTGCCCGTTCTGTTCAGTGCCTCAAGTGAACTGGTCATCTTGAGTGTGTTCATGGTCAGGTTTACATAGTCGATGATGCTGACGCTTTCCGGCGCTTCACAGCAGTCGACGTAGCCACCAAGTGCCTTCTTGCACTCCATAGCCTCGCCTTTGAACACCTTGCAGTCGTTGGCAACATTGATGTCTGTGCCATCACCACCACAATCCAAGTCATGCTCTGCGAATTGAGCGACTTGGAGCATGGCCACGGCATAGGCGAAATCGCCACTCTTAGTGTTCGACGAGTCGAAACATTCGCTGCCCATGCAGCGGGCCCCACCTGGGCATTCGATCTGGGCACCAGTGTTCACAATCGTTTCGTAGCTGGTGTCATAACCACAGTCCCATATCTCCTCATACGCATAGCAAGAGCCTGTCTCGCCTTTCGCGCCATCAATACATCCTTGAGAGATAAAACCGCAGCTGGGATTCTGCTCGTACTGGGTGCAGGTATTCAGGTTACCCCCCTCATTAGAGGGGCACTGCTGAACACCCTGGGCGTCCGTGTAGCAATCCATGCTTCCCTTGTAATATGAGCACTCAGCGCTCACCTGGGCCTTCTTACAGAGCGGGTCGATGCTCGGGTGTGGGGAAGGAGGCATGTCAGAACGACAGATCCGAACGCCGTTTGTATCTATGCAGCCGCTAGCATCCACAGCCGGCATCGAGGTGCAGGACAACTGAGCGTTTGTGCAAAAACCATCCTCGATCATGTCGAACATTGGCAAGCGTTCCTCTGGCCCCCAACCGTTATCAATGAACGCTTTACTTGGATCGTAAAGAATTTTTATACGGGCGTAAATTTCACCTCGATTACCGACTGAAACTCGCATTTTGAATGTCTGAACGTCTTGTTCACTTTTAAACTGGTCAGTGATGTCAACACCACCCCCTGTGAGAGTGCCAGTCCCACCAAGATTACCGACATACTCGCAAGAATAACCGGGCGGCAGATCTGCTGCTGTATCAGGAAAGAACCCAACTGGGTTAAGCCATATACGCTGCTCATTCAAATGTATTTCGGCAAAGTCATCCCATTGGATATAGTCAAGTTTTGCACTTAATATTGCGTCGCGATTAATAACTCGGTAACGCACATACTTCTCATAAACAGTACACCATCCCCCTAGATTATTATCTGCCACATCGCCAATCCATACATATAGACATCCTGGTCCGCAAGATTGAAAATTTGGCTGGCCAGAGATGTACTCCACAATCCCGACTTTGTAATCATGAGTGAATTCTACATTTCCGCCTTGATCCACGACGCGCTCACAAGTCTTGTAATTCGCTACATGAGCCTCACCCTGAACAGACTCAAATATGTCCGTTCTCTTGCAGTCAGCAAAGTTTTCCTTAAAGCCAGTCATAAAGTCTTCCTCTCGGACTTTATCGGCCGTGTTGAACATTGGATCATTAGAGAGGTCAGGGGCAACCTGGTTTCGCGAGTTAGTTAGAGTCCTGTAGGCCTCCCCATCCATTGAGCTCTCTTGCTCAAGCCTTGTGTTGGCTTGAATACCTGCGCTTATCGTCCCCGAGTCATCGCCATATACATCCTCAAGGCTCTTAACTGAATCACCGGAGAGATCAGGGAAAAGCTCCTGGAGGGTGAGGCTTGCGGCTGCAGGGTCAAACTCCTGAGAGGCCAGATTGGCTGTTTGCTGGCCAAGGTCGGCACTGGCCGCAATCGAATCGGCCCATGCGTGGAAGGCCACCGTGTTGAGCTGCAGGGCCATAACAGTGCCTACGGCAAGGCGCTTGAGGAAGTGTTTGGTGCGGGCGCGCATCGTCGATCCACCAGGTTACAGTCAATGGAACGATGCTAGAGGGATGGGGGGGCTACAGGGGGGCTAATCTGACCAGATTATTGCAGGCAAAGAAAAACCCCGACCGGGGGTTCCAGTCGGGGTTGGGTGTTGGTTGGGCACTTATGCCGCCTCGAACATTTGGGCTTCGAATACCGACACGGCCCCAGTGCTGGGGATAAGTCGATGCATCACAGCCCATGCTTTGACAAAGCGGGTGTTGAGGCTTTCCGGGGTCACTGTGGCGGCAATCGGATCTGGCACGCGAAAGACGCGGCCGGAGTCGATCATCAGCTCTTTCAGCTTCGGGCAATACAGTGCGATGGCTTCTTGTTTGGTGGTCATCTCAATTCTCCTGGTGGGTGATCCCCAGAGCCCTCTGCGCAGAGGGCTCTGGTGGATCACCCACGAGGGATGAACAACCTTGAAGCCTTAGGCTACCTAGTCATGCCAGGCTGCCAACGAGGCGATCAGTGATCGCCTCGAATCCTTAATCTAAGGGTGATCGGTGCCGTATTTCTTGTCGAGTCGGTCAGCTACAAAATAGCCGACAACCCCTACTGCAACAACAAACACAACGATTCCAGATACCGCGTAGACGATGCTCATATCAGTCATCCTTTGTGGGATTGGTTTCTGGGATTGCCGTGATCATGCCTACCACCAGATCGGCAATGAACATTATAGCACCCGCGACCACTGTGAAAGCAAAGCTGAAGGGGTCATAGGCAGGTGTCACCAAAAAAACCAATGCACCTGCTAGCAGACTACCACCAACTCCTTTCAGTAGATCTCTAAACCATCCTATAAAACTTTTTTGAACATATTTCACCTCTTTGTTATTTGACAAAGAGGTGCCCTAACGGGATACCTCCCGTCAGGGTTTTATTATTTCCAACTCACAGCCATTAGCTTGAGCAAGTTGTTTTACGGTAAAGCCCTTGCCTGCAGCATAAATTGCGTAGGTAAGATTGGATTTTTCAGCAAAAAACACACAGCTACGAATAGCGTCGAGTGCATTGTGAAAATACATGGCCAGACCCTCTGCGAATGAGAACAACCCGATGAGGATTGCTCCCCATCGGGTTAGTTTTCAATCAGAGCGCCTGACGGGCTTTGATCATTTGTGCAGTTTCGGTCTTTTGAACCGAAACTACGCCAGCGTCGAATGCCTTCAGCCCAACTTGGATGCCACCAATAGCGAGGACTAGAGCGATAACGATAGTTTTCATTGTGTTTCTCCATTGAGCTTAATGCAGACGGAGAAACACCCCGGCAGGGATATTTTCCCCGCTGTGGTTTTTTGGATTTGCGCACATACGAAAACAACCCAGAAGGATTGATTTTGCGTTGTGGCTTTATGGTTGAGTCGATTGAAGTACGACTAGACTTGATCAAAACCACATAGGTGGTTTTGGGTGCCTGGCCACATAGGTGGTTCAGGCTCTTGCTGAGTGCAGCATGCACTTAGCGAAGATTCGGTGCGCTGAGGCGCTGAGGTAGTAACAACTGAAGCTCTGGGCTTCTGTATGGCCGATTATACCGGATGCACATTTAGGCTCAAGTATCCGTGCAAAAAAAACGCCCCGAAGGGCGCGATTGCAAGTTAAATGGCCTAAGGGGCAAATACCCGGTGGCCACGCTTTTCTCGGAACCGATCAACGATCAACTCCAAAGGTTCCTCCAGCTTTACCGGCTGCTTGAAACCCTCACCTTCCGCATGCCGCAAGAGGATCACCCCCCCTGTCGAAAGCTCCCACAGATGCACTTTCTGCTTGCCTCGGCTAGCCCAAGCCTTCCGTGTGATGCTTGCCCCACCTTGCAGGCGAGCCGCTTCCAGGATTGCACTCATCGTCTTCTCCTTACATCCATGCAGGGAGAATCCCCACCGGGGATTTCTCCCCGGTTGGGTGGTTGTTGAGGCGGGGCTCTAGGCCCCTATGGTTAATTTGTGCAGACGATCAGCGCGCTTTCCTGAGCAAAAATCAGGTAACGCTCCCGACGCTCTTGAGTCAGATAAGGCCAGTGGCTTCCAAGTGAATCGAAGTAGAAGTTGTAGGCGTCAATCCAGTCCCAGTAGACATCTCTCATGTCCACTGCACGAAGTCGCGTGGCATGTGGCCTCACCAGGTCGTGAACCAGGTGAAAGTCACCAGCTTGAATTGCCGCACGAACATTTTCTAACTCTCTGTCGATGAAAGCCTTGCAGCAGACTTTCTCATACAGTGCGTCGGTAGCAGCCGTCAGCAGTTCCGCAACATGAGCGATGGTTTCACCATGCGCAGCCGCAAACCGAACAGCCTCACCCACTTGAGCTTCAAGAGCTGAGTTCATGATTTTCTCCATTTTCTGCCAGCAGAAAAGGAGAAAGCCCGCGAGGGGCTTTCCCCCTGGCGGGCTTTGTTTAATTGCGACGCATGATCCTCAGAACGCCCTGGCGGACATCTTCATGATCTGCACCGGCGGCGTTACAGCAGACCTTGAAGCTGAACGGATGATCTTCATCATCCAGCATCCAGGTCACGCCGTCCCACCAGTTCTCGCTAGATACCTGCGGGTGCAGGATCTGGCGAAGTGTCATTTTCAAGAGGTAGTCACGGAGCCAGTCGATGTAATCGTCAGTGATTACCTCCTGGGCCCGCATCAACTCAAGTTCAGCCTCAGACATCTCAAGGATGTCCAAGAACCCCAGTTGAACCTGTCCCTGGATGGGAGCTGGTTTGCGCCGGGGCCGCCGCTCGAATGAGCGCCGCTGGATGATTACCTCTTCCCCAAAAAGATCGAGTAGGGGCGTAGCTAAAGCTAGGTTTTCCATTTTTGGCCTCCCTCACCAGACGGAGGCCTCCCCAGCAGGGTTGGCCCCTGCTGGGAATGGTTGGTTGATCAGTTAGTCAGAGCTTCTCGAACAACCCCAAAGAGGGCCGCCTTCAAATTTCCAACCGAGCCGACAGCAACGTATTTTTTGAAGATGCGTTTCAGGGTGTACTCATTGGCCTGACCGAAACCAAGACCGACGACTTCGATACCTGAAGCTGCGCACCGCTCGAACAGTTCCTTGCAATGGCTTTCAGATCCCCCAGTGGGTTCTCCGTCAGTAATCACAAAGAGCACCTTGCGTTCACCTTTAGCTCGCAGCACCTCAACAACAGCAGGCCAAATCGCCCGTGCCATTGGGGTGCCACCGCTTGCCAGTGCACCGAAGCCACCCGCTTGGACAGCTGCCCCCAGACGCTCATTTGAGCGCTTGATGAGGTCACAGCAGCCTTCAGCAGAGCTGTTGCTACCAGGGAATGACACAGCCCCAGTCGTAACCAAGGGCAGGCCTTCCAGGCTCCGCAACACGGCAAAAAGCGCCGCCTCGGCTTGCTCCATCGCGTCCGTCATGCTTCCCGACTTATCGAAGAGAAACTGAATGGCGGCACTTTGGCGCTCTGCACGAGCTTTATTGCGGAACACTCTTGTCTCACCACCTTTCATCATGGCGATCCGCGAAGTGTCGATCCGCTTTCCTTGACGCTTCAGCTGTACCCGGCAATCAACTTGAGCCTGCAGCAGACCGTTTAGGATCTGGCGCAGCCCGGCGGAATGCTCGGCTCCAAGCATCTCGCGACGCTGTGAAGCCTCCCCGGAGCGGCGAACCGCTCTCCCAGCCAGGATGAACGGAGCAGCCGGATGCACTTCCTTCTGAGCCTTCTGGCCCAGCAGCTCGGCTGCCGCATCCCCTACCTCGCTGATGAGCCCTTTCAGGTCATCGGCAGTGGCGTTAAGCGCCTGCTCGCGCAGGTTCTGTGGGGCGTTCCCTTGTTGATCACCAGCTTGACCAGCACCTTGCGATGATGGGTTGCCTTGTGCGTCTTTGGTGTCAGCTTGGCCACCGCCTGAGGCGTCGGCATTGCTGTTCGAGTCCTGGTCGCCTTGGCTATCACCAGTGCTGCCAGAAGAAGATTTCTGCTTGGAATCCGGCTGCCCGTCATCGTCGCTTTCATCCCCGTCACCACTACCGCCTTGGCCATCATCAGCATCGTCCGAAGAGTCAGCGTCATCTTGGCCATCAGTGGGTTGGTCACCCTCTTCATCACCCTCATTGCTGCCTGACGATTGATCATCACCTGAGTCTGAGGTGTCGCCGTCATCGTCCTGGTCATCATCACCAGCTTGCGACTGCTCACCTTTGTCACCCTTCTCCTCACCTTGATCAGGCTCTGGATTAGGCTGTTGCGGCTGGTCCTCGTTGGAGGGAAGCAGCGCAATGATTGCATCGACCAACTGCAGAACCTCCTGGGTGCTGTTGCACTTCAGGGTGTTCTCTACCTGGGCCATGATCTTGTCAGCCAGCTCTTGACCCAAGAGGGCTTCGAAAGCTGCAAGGTAGGCTTTGGCTGGAGCCTCCAACTGCGGTTCCTGAAGTTTCCAGTAACCGCCGAAGAGGATCGCGTTGTGGATGATGTGAATCGGCTGGGCCTGGGCTACATGCTCGACCTTGAAGGCGTCGAGTAGAACCTTGCGGTTCATGTAGCGAATATCTTCCTCAGTACCGGGGTACTGATCCATGCTCAACCGCTCGATGCGGATGTCCTCCAGAATGTTCAGCAAATTCATGCGGAACGGAGTTGGCACCGTGCCCTGAAAAACCTCCATGTTGGTGTTGCGAACATGGCTGGTTTCATGAGCGACGAAGCCGAAGGACAACTGCAGGTCATCCTCAGTGAAGGGAACAACCACTGTTTTGCCGTCAGTTTTAGCTTGCTTGCCCTGCACGAGTACCTGGACGCCGGTTTGCTCGGCCAGGTGTTGCGTGTAGATCGGCAGCGAACCAATCAGTGACTTAGCCATCTTGTTTCTCCTTTCTCGCCACCGCCAGACGGAGAAACCCCCCATCTGGGAGGTTTGCTCCCAGGCGGGGTGTATGGGTTAGATCAGAAGCTGAACACGCCATGCGTGACGACGCTGCTGATCGGTGCGGGTTGTGGAATCACCATCGGCTCAGGCGCCGCAGCTGCTGGCTCGGCTTCGGCTTCTTCCTCTTGGACGGGCACGTCCTTGGGTGTCATAACGAACAGGGTGGACATCGCTCCCATGTTGGCGAACTCGTCTTCATCCATCGTTTGAGCATCCAGTGGGATTTCATCCTCCTGAAGTGCAGCTTGTGGCAGCGCCTCCTCAGCTGGTTGCTGTTTCGGTGCGGCCTTTTGCTTGGCTTTCGGTTTTTCCACAACGACCTCAGGCTCAGGCTGCGCCGCGGATGCGGTTGCAGGAGCGCCATTGGCGTTGTTGAGGTTCTTGATCAGCCGGCGAATCGAGTCCTCATCAGAGAGGGCCGACACCAGCGTTACAACGGTGTTGTACTGCGTGCCATTGACCACACCGGCCAGCGGCAAAGCGGCGAGCGTTTCGTCGATGTAGTCAGCGAGGGCTTTGACATCGGTAGAGAGGAACATCAGGCCTTTCAGCTTGGTGTTCATCTTCCGCACAGTGTTGAGCGTCGTTTGGGTGACATGACCACGAGTGGCCAGGCCGGTTTCCAGCAGACGTTCGGCGGTTTCAGCCGTTTCAGCGTAGAGCTGATCCGACAGTCCGCGGACTTGGCTTCCGAGGGTGTTGCTCAGGTGCTTGTCCCCGTCCGGAGCCACGCGGCAGGCCGCATAGCCGAACTGGATACCTGCATCGACCTGAGCTTTCGGGGTTACCGAAAGCCTGATCGCCTCGCGCCACTCAGGTCGCTCCCAATCCTTCAGAATCCACTCGGTTACCCAGCGGTCGTAGTTCGGGATGAAGTTGTTTTTCAGGTCGTAGAACTGCGTTTTCAGAGCTTCAAGCTCGTCAACGACATCCTGGATCTTTTCTTGGGGTACGGCGTAGCCGCCCAAGAACTTGATGCCAAAATCTTCCAGTACCTTTGTTGCCCGACGCTTGATCTTCTCAAACGGCTTCAGCTTCTCCGGGTCGATGACGCGCATCGAGCCTAGGGAGGCGAGCTTTGCAGGAGGAATTTTCCCCTCCAGCATTTCAGGCTTCAGTTTTTTCCGAGCTGTCCACAAGTGGATGCCAGAGAGGTCTACCAGCAGGATTTGATCAAGGATCTTGATCTCGTTCTGTTGAATGGCCATTGCGAAGTTCTCCTTTCTCAAAAGCAAAAAAAGGGGGAACTTCGCCCCTGAGGGGAAAAGTTCCCCCAGAGGGTTGTGTTGCTACTCGATTACCAATCTTTTCCGAAAACGCTGGAAGCGATCTTGTCGATAGCGACTTTCTGCACTTTGTCACAGCGGTTAAGCAGCGACTCTTGCAGAGCTGTTTTCAGCGGTTTTTCCTGCCCAGCCATGGTGTAACCGAAGCTGATCCGCGACCAGCGCAGCAATGTCCGGGTGGACATCGTGACGCTGAGGTAGTTGCCGCCGATGCCCTGATGCTGACTGCGAATCGAGTTCGCAACCTTCACCATTTTCTCGACGATCGATTGAGGGATACCAGGAACGGCGTCCACCAGGGTGGCAACCTCATCGCTGTCATCCAGGTAAGGCACATCGAACACGCGGAAGCGGTCGAGAGAAGCCAGGTTCTGCTGCATAGTGCCAGCATGTACCCCCTGTTCATCGCCCTGCCCTGCCGTGTTGCCGCAGGCAACAAAACGGAAGTTGGCATGTGGACGAATCACCTCACCATTATTTTCTGCAATCACCAGTGGCCGACCTTCCATAACCGCATGGAGGCCAACCGTTACAGCCGGGTCAAGGGTGTCGTACTCGTCGAGGACGAACACGAAACCTTCGCGCATGGCTTTGGTCAGCGGGCCGTCCACAAACTTCGTGTTCAGGTCACCACTTACCGGGTCGGTGTAAGGCAGGTTGTAGCCAGTCAGCTCGGGCATCTCCATGCGGCTATGAGCCGACACCGTGATGCAGGGCCAGCTGATCCGGGCACAGGTTTGCTCCACGATGGAAGACTTGCCTGAACCGGTCGGCCCAACGAGCAGGCAGCTATCCCCAGCTGGGACATACAACCAGCTCATGAAAGGGCTCAGCAGGGACTTCCGGAAGAAGTATGGCTTTACACCCGGGACGTGCTGCATGAAGGAGTGATTTGGCGCGAACCCCGGGGCCGATGCCTCAGTGTTGAAACCAAACTCTTTCATCGCTACTTGGGTATTGAGTTGCATATTAAGTTCTCCATTCTCAAAAGCTTAGAACCCAGAAAAGGAGAACTCCCATAGGGGAAGTTTTCCCCGATGGGTTGGTTTGTTGTTGAAGCTGTAATTAAGCAGCTGCGACCAGGCTGATTACGGACAAGCCGTCTTCGGTGGTCTTCTTGGTGAAGCTAACAACTGGCTTGAGGTTGAGATAAATCAACTCGCTGCACAGTGCCTTCATCATCCACGGCGGGCAGCTCACAAGGACGCTGCTCGAACCGGTTTTATTTGCCTCTTTCAGAGCAATAGCACCCAAGCGCTCAACGCGCTGGGTAACTACGTCTTGAGTGGGTGGGTTAGGGAAGAACAGAAGATTGCGAATCTCCTGGAATTCCTTCCAGCTAGACAGGTCTTGAACGCCGAAACGCTCCAGTTCTGCGGTTGCTTTGAACTTGGTCAGGTTAATGACACGATTATCCATTTCTCTACTCCAAAATTGAGCGGAGAAATCCCCCTTACGGAGAATTCCCCGCAAGGGCTTGATTGAACTGAGTGAGTCGTCAGCTTCGACCCGCGTTAGACGCGGAACAAACACCTACGCACATACGTGGGTGATTGATTCTGGAGAGGCGCGATAAAGCGCTGGATCTTGAGTGCTGACGCTGAAGCGACAGCAAGTGAAATTGAGCTGTTTAGCGCACAGCTAGCGCAGACTTATGATGCCCGTCCACTCGCACCGCTTCAAGGGGGCACATGCACGCAAATTTGCGAGGGTTAGGCTCAGGCCACATCGACGATGCGCGGATAGATCTTGCGTTGCTCTCGTTTATTCGATTGCGCCGGCTCTGCCTCAGTGGCCGCCGGCTCTGCTTGCCAGATGGCGATAGCCGCGCCTGTGGCCGCCCCGGCGAGGAACAAAAGGGCTGAAGCAATCAGGGTTCCTCGGCTGATGAGGACGCTGGGTGAGCGATTGGGCATTGAGGCTGTTCCTTGCGAAAGTCGGCATAAGCTACCAGCGGTCGGCGGCCGGGTAAATCGAGGCGGATGATCATGTGGCAACTCCTCGAACTAGAACCCACCGAACAGGATCAGCGCTGCGACCCACGCCCAGGCTGTAATTCTCTTCAGCGGCTTTTCCTTTAACTGGTTTCTTTGCTGGCTGGCGTTACCAACTCAACAACGCTGACCGGCCAACTGCCTTTCCCCTGTCCGATCAGGTCTACCCGGATCGCGAAAGCTCCACGTATGCGTCGCCAAACAACCGTGTCCGAGTAGGAGCGAAGGAAGTCTTGACCCTTGAGAGTCTCCCCGAACCGGACTTGTTGGTCGGTCATCACAGTCATGTCGCTTTCCCCGAACTAACCGATCTGGCCCCGTACCGATCGCTCTGCAAGGTCAGGGCTACCCCCCTTAGACGCCGCAGTCAGGGTGGCGTCCCGCGCAATACAAGCCCTCAGCAGTGCATCACTCTCGCGCTGAACGTTGATCCACCACATTAGCGCATCAGTAATCCAGGCCCCCATTGTGGGGAAGGTTCCCCTCCCCCCCTTATTGTCGACCAGTTCCGCAACTGCCGAGCGCACCCCTTCAGGCAGGCGGATGCAGTTTTCCTCATCCCCCTTGCACATGGCGGCGTCGAGGCGCTCCACGGTCAGCAACACCTTTGCCGCCAGATCCTCACCAAGATACTTGGCATAGATGTTCCTGGCGGCGGTCGCCGTTTCCCGCCCACTCAGCGACTCGGTCAGCGCGAAGATGTACTCGGAGTTCGTGCTGCGCCCCCGAAGTGTCCCCAGCTCGGTCATCGCATTCAGCATGGCTACCGATGCGCGTACGATAAACTTGTCGGATGTTCGGGAAACACAACGGGGCCCGGGAAATGGCTTGTGTCGAGCTGCGGTCAAGGCGGCATTAGCAAGGAGGGGGTTCAAATCGGTCATTGGGGGTGCATCATCCTGATTGACTGATGGTGTATTTTGCACGGCTGAGACGATCCAGTCGCCGGAAGTGCCTTTCCTATCTGTAGCGGGCAATTATGGCGAGTAGGACCAGGACTGCCGAAACGACAACCACCAGCAGAGCCGGAATACCGTCATGTGTGAAACGCGCCATAAGCGGCCAACTGGATAGCGGCGCTATTTGCTGCAACGCGGGGTCAGACACGAACGTACAAACTCCCAGAAGACCGGCAAAACCGTCAGTAATGCAATTTGTGCCAACATCGTCGTTTTTTCCCTTAACTCGAGACCTGGCCCTGGCCGGTGTCGGTTTTGCTGTCGGCCTGCTCAGCGAGCAAGCGGCGGATTTCTTCGAACTCTGGCCGCTTCAGATAGTGGCCGTCGAGCCAATCAAGCATCAACTCGACGTTCATCCGGGGAAGCGTGACGGTTTACGCAGACATGGATTTTTCCTCAACTTACCCAGGATATGTGGCGGTAGAGCTTTTATATCGCTGGAGCAAAGCTTCAAGGAATGTCGTAACAGCTGGTTCGTCCTGAAGAAACGCTATCACACGCTCTTTTTCGGCCTCGTCTAGATCCTCCAGATCTACGTCTAGGCTGCCGGCCCAATCCGAAAACACGTCCTGCCATTGCAAGTCTTCCTCTTCCGATATCCCAAAGTGCTCTTTCAGCCACGCATAGGCCTCACTCTCACCGCCGAACCCCTCTGGGCCCCAGACGCGATCCATTTCTGCAAGCACTGATTCGATTAAATCCGATCTGGTCATAGCTTTCATATGGCTGCTTTTCCGCTAACTGGTTGGGTCACTCATGTTGCATTCAGTGACGTGGTAGCTCCGCTGCCCAGTCGGTTGCGCCTGGTCATCGAGGACTTCTGCAATCCGCCACTCACGGTAGTCAGGATCACCGCATTCGTACATGCAGTAGTCCGGTTCCTCGCCGTCCGCCGTTGGGATCAGCTTCACCGAATAGGGCGCTTCCCCTTCATCGTCCTGCACTGGACAACATCACCGAATCCACCGTCAAATGTCGCCCACCGCAAGCAATGCTAACTCGGTCCGCGTATGCCTGTGGTGTGGTGTTCTCGGAAATTCATACTGCGAGAAACCGAATCGGCGTTAAACCTTCCCGCGTGCGCCCCTGCCGAACGCTACGGCAAATAGAATGGCTGATGGGACGAGGATCAGCAGGATTCCGCCCAGTACAGCCATCGTTACCATGGTCACGGCACCATAGAGGGCTACCCACAGTCCTTTCTCTACCCCGACATGCATCTGGGCCACCAGGTTGCCGAAGCGCACCCCGAGCGGGCTCTCGAACACCCAGAACACCTCGATGCCCAGCACGGCAATCGACAGGAAGGCCACCAGCATGAGCAGGCCTCGAAGGCCGGTCAAAATGTCCGCAGCACTGGGCATCGCATGCATGCTGACGATAAGCGCAAAAAGCACGGAGACAAGCCCCATGGCCCCCGAGGTCGCAACGTCGCCTGCTGTGAATAGCGTGGAGCCGATAACGCCGGCAATCCAATACAGTAATTGCACCGTCCCGCCGGCGGGATGGTCGACCATCGAGAAGCTGCCCAACATGAGCACAACGATGGTTGCTCCGGCCAGCAGCGGCGCAACACCCTGAAGCGCAAGGCCAATGGCATTCCTTATGGAGTACGGGGAATAGCGAAATTCAACGAAACCCATGGTGCCTGAAGCCTCGTTGGGCTGGTAGAAGGACACCCGCTTGATCCGCATGCCGAAGACGATGCACACCAGGGCGTGGGCCAGTTCGTGTACCGGCACGCCTATGAAGCCTGTCAGTTTGTATACCCGCTTGGCGTTGACGGAAAGCCGGTGGACAAGCCTGTCCCATAGTGTGATTGCCAGGGTGGGGATAATCAGCAAGGCAATGAACAGCTCGATCATTGAGGTTGTGGCTCCAGCTTCTGAGCTCTTTTGGCCGCCCGGTGCGCCCGGACGATGATGGATTGAATCAGGGTGTTGATGATCAGGATCTTGCGGGCCCGCGTGGCACCGACATACAGCAGGTTCAGTTCATCCCCCACCTGGTCGGGAGGCACCCTTTCCTGATCGAAGATGTCGGGGAAGTCCTCATCGAGCTTCACTATGTTCCACTCAAGCCCCTTGGCGCGGTGCGTGGTGCTGACCACTACATCCGCTTCGTCGATATCGTCGGTAGAAAACTGCCGAAGCGCAGATAGAAGCTTCGGGATATTCCCGTGGTCTTTGAGAATCCGCATGGTGCGGAGCATTTCCGGATCTTCGCTGGCCTCGGCCGCCTCCGTGTAGGCGTCATAGGACTTGAAGGCCTTCACCCGAAAGTCGCGGATCTCACCGAACTTGTTGTTCTTGAGGTTATAGGTGTCTTCAAGCCCGTCCAGGTTGTACGCGCCAATGCCACCGTTCCAGTACACGACCTTGCCGCTGGCCACTGCATCAATGGCCGACATGATTACGCCGGAAACCGTCCTGTTCAGGATGGTGTACTGGCCCCTGATGCCGTCCATGGTGGTCTTCACCTTGTCCATGGGGCCGAGCCCAACCAGGGGGCGCGTCTCGCCCTGCAGCCGGAGGATGGCGTTGGCCACCCCGGCGATCATCGGGCCAAAGCGGAATGAGTTGGTCAGGTACATCGCTTCCGCGCCCAGATCGATCTGCTGATCGAGGGCGTTTTCCGCGCCCCGCCAGCGATAAATCTGCTGCCAGGGATCGCCAACGAATATTTTCTGTGCGGTCTGGCTGGCCACCACGGCGGCGAGCACTGGGTTACTGTCCTGGCCCTCGTCGAAGAGGATGCAGTCGTAGTTCAGTTGCGGCTCACTGAGCTGGTAGAGCTTGAGATAGGCGTCATGGGCGCAAGGGAATGCTGACTCCACGCCAATCATCGCCTCCCACACCGTACCGGCGGCTGCTAGGAGGCGCTCGGTTGCGGAGTCGCCATAGCTGTCCTGGTCTTCGGCAGGGATACCTGCGAAGAAATGCGCCAGGCCAATCTCGGCATCCGCGCTGCAGGTATAGCTGTTGAGCACGCCCATGACGTGACGCACAAAACTCCAATCCCTGACCTTGAGCAGCTTGGCGACATCCGTGAGCTTGGCGTTGCCCAGCTTGTGGGCGTAGAGGGTGCCGAACTTGGGCCAGGCTAACTGGTGGCCGGTCTTGCAGGTCACGTTGTCGGGGAACTTGCTTATCGCCTCGTCCTTGATCGCCTTGTTGTAGGCCAGGTAGAGAATGCGAAGATCGGGATTGGCCAGGGCGAATGCCACCAGGGTCGCAGTCTTGCCACAGCCGGCGTATGCCTTCACAACCAGGTGGAGGCCCTTGTATTGGATGATGGGTTGCTGCTCGAGCGTGGGTTTCACGGAGAGAATATCGCCTTGGTTTACTTGGCCTTGGCCTTGGCCTGCAGGCCCGAGGTTCGGGCGAAAAACACGATCTGCGCCGCCAGCACCCACACGCTCAAGATGGTGTCGATCTGCGCCAGGCCGCCGGCCCTGAAGGCAATGGCCACGGGCTCACTGACGATGGTGGTGATGATGAAGCCGGCCGCTGCGACCCTGCCGAAGAAGGAGTAGCTGGCGGCAAACGAGGCGGCGGCGATTGCACCGACGATCACGGCGCTGTGCGAGATATTTTCGCTTGGGGTTACCGCTGCGGTGGTGAATGCCAGGAAGGTAGCAATCAGGCCCAGGGTTAGCAGCTGGGCGTCGGGCGCTGCCAGGCCCTGGCCGCGATGGCGAAAGCGCAGGATGGCCCATGCGTGGCCAGCCAGGCTCATGGCGTAGCCGGTCAGTGCTTCAGTGATGCTCGGACGTTGAGACATAGAAAACCCCTTGTTCTTGGCTGAATATTCCCACATCCAGGGCCAGTCCCAAGGGGCTTTAGTTGCCAGAATCTGGTCAGGTTAGCTTGCTGTCCCCTGCAGCTGCTCGTCGCACCGGCGGCCCAGCAGCTCGCTCAGGGCTTCGGCGTCATTCGCGGCGTCCACCGCGTCACGCTGTAACGCATCGGTCAACGCGCTGCGCAGCCAGGCACTGGTACCAGGGTGCGAAAGGACTTGCTCGATGTCGGATTGGGCACTCATGGCTCTTCCTAGTGGGCATCAACAGAAGGCCGCCCGAAGGCGGCCTTCACGGTTAGCCGTTGACCACATCCTTGAACGCTTTGCCCGGGCTGAACTTGGGCAGCGTTGCGGCAGCGATGGTGATCTCTGCGCCAGTCGACGGGTTGCGGCCCTTACGCTCGGCGCGCTTGGTTGACTCGAAGGTTCCGAAGCCCACCAGTGCCACCTTGTCACCGGCAGCAACGGCGTCTTGCACCGTACCTATCAGCGAGTTGAGCACTTCACTTACTGCCGCCTGGCTGTGGCCAGATTTCTCCGCAACGGCTTTCACGAGGTCTTGTCGATTCATTGGTAGTTCCTTTCTTTGGGGTAGTTAAAGCCCGGCATTGATAGCGTCGAGCGCCGCATCAAGACCTAGGCCATCATTGAGGCCTGTTTCAAGCTGAACCTGGATGCTCACCTGCCGGCGCTCAGGGCTTATCTGCCGCCCTTCAGCTGCCACGGATCTCAGGACGGATTCACCGCCCTGGCTGAACGTGACCGGCCCGCTTTGCAGCGAGTTCTGCGCCAGAGCCCGCAGGGTGCGAAAGCGCCCAGCGTTCTCAATGGTTTCCTTCGCATGGAGCTGCGATGGGTTATCCAGAGCCCGGTCAAAGTCCATGCTGCCAATTTCTGTCCCAGTTGCTGTCGCGAATGCCTTGAGCAGATCCATGACGGTTAAAGTCTGGCCCCGCTCCGTGCGGCCGATAGGAACTGTTACTTCGATATGGCTGAGCTTCACTGATTCACCTTTGAGCCAACACTGGCCTCTCCTGTATTGGGCCTGAGGTTGCCGAAAACCCAAGCCCTTTGCCAGTCATCAAGCGCGCTTTTTACTCTTGGCCCGGCGCACGTTGTAGCCCTTCACCCATTTTTCGATGGGCTCGCCAGGCGCTGCCGGTGATGTTGAGTGCGCCCAGTCTCGCTGGATTGGCTCTGCCATAAACGCCTGGTAGGCGCTTTGCGCCCACATGGCCCCCTTGCCCTTCTGCTGCGCGTACCCCAGAAGCTCGGCATAGACGTGCTGCTTGGTCTTGGGGGGCATCTTCGTCTTGCGATCTGCCAGCTTGACCAGCACACCAGCAGCAACTTCCACCCCGGCGTCGATCTTGATTTCGAAGCCGCACTTCGAGCACAGAAGGCCTGTGAAGACAAAGCTGCACTTCGGGCACGCCTTGACCTGTGCCTCTTTGTCGGGGTTGCTGTCCTTCTTGGCCCGGTCTACCGGCTCCCCTTCGCCTGTATCCAGGCAGTCAGGGAGATCGTCAGTCGGTTTTCCATTGCGCAACAGGTTGCCGGCGTGGTCGATGATGATGCCGTAGTTCTTCCCTTCGAATATCCGCAGCACACGCCCCAGAATTTGGTAGTGCAACATGAGGCTCTTGGTTGGCCGGGCGATCACAATGCAGCCGGTTGCTGGATCATCAAAGCCCTTGGCCAACATCGCCACGGATACCAGCACCTTGATCTTGCCGGCCTTGTACAGCCGGATAATCTCGTTCGATTCCTCCGGCGTCATGTAGCCGTCGATGTGCGCGGCCATTACACCGGCATTGAAAAACGCCTCGGCCAGCTGCTTGGAGTGATGCACGTTGCACGCAAAAACTAACGTCTGGCGGTTCTCACCAAGCTGCTTCCAGTGACTGACAACATCGCCCAGGATGTCAGCCCCACCCATGACTTTCGCTAGGGCGTCATCGGCCCAGTCGCCATCGTTAGAGGCGGGAACGCCTTTCATATCCGGTACGAACGGCGCATAGCACTCGGCCGGCACCAGGAACCCCATGTCCGTCAGCTCGGCCGTACTGATCCGGTTGATCAGGTTGTCGTAGATTTTGCCCAGGCCGCGCTTGAACGGGGTCGCGCTCAGGCCGATGACCGGAACTTTCTCCCTTCGGCACCAGGCGATCAGATCGGTATGGGCCTTGAATACGACATGCGCCTCGTCGATCACGACCAGCTTGGGCGGCTGCTTGCGCAGCATCCAGTCGAGGCGACCCGCCAGAGATTGCACGGTGGCCACCTGCACGACCTTGGAGTAGTCGGTGCAGGGGTGATCCGCCTGGATGGCACCTGCGTAGATGCCATCCTGGTGGAAGCGGGCAAGCGTCTGGTCGAGCAGCTTCACGCTATCAACGATGAACCAGACCTTACGGTTCATCGCCGCGGCACTGGCGATGATGTGCTTGGCCACCTCGGTTTTACCCGAGCCGGTAGGGCTCATGAGCATCTGCACAAGATGCCCTTCGCGAATGCCCTGGCGAAGGTCGGTGACTTGATCGTTCTGGTATTCACGAAGCTGCATAAGGCCTCCCTGTTCTCAATGCAAACAGGGAAACATGCGCTGCGGGAAACCCAAGTCCTGCGGAGCTAAATAAGGTCGTGGTAAGCGCTTAGGCCGTTAGCCCCAGTCCAGCCAAAGATTTTTCCCGGGGTGAATCGCCTGGACTCCCACATCTCGGGCGTTGCTCGATGCTCCTCGCACACCCAGGCTTTGTCCGTGGGCGAGCTGCTGGCCGGCGCGCCATCCAGATGTTCGATGGTGAGGGCCATGTCTCGCAGGGAGAAGCCCAACACCCGGAAGATCATCTTGTAGCTGTACTCTGCCGAGAAGTAGGCGTCTGGATTGACATCCTCCCCCGCCTAGGCGGGGGATTCCTACGGCGCTATACGCTGAGCTGTATAGTCGCTTCGGTGGGTTCTTGGCCCGACGCCCCGACTTCAGGCGAAGTATCTGCACAAGCTAACCGGGCGTGTCCCGCCCTTAAAACATTGATCGCGCCGACCACATCGGCGTTCTCCTCGAAGCCGCATTCGACGCACAGAAACCGCGCCTGCGTCTGGCGGTTGTCTGCCGATACGTGGCCGCAGCACGGGCAAGTGCGACTGGTGTTCCGTGGCGGTACGGCGACGAGGTGTCCGCCGTTCCACGCCAGTTTGTAGTCCAGCTGGCGGCGGAACTCGAACCAACCCTGATCGAGGATGGACTTGTTCAGGCCGGATTTGGCTCGAACGTTCTTGCCCGGTGTTTCGGTAGTGCCTGCCGCTGACTTGGACATGTTCCGTACCTGCAAATCTTCGATACACACCATCGCGTGGTTTTGGCTGATCGTGGTCGTGGTCTTGTGCAGATAGTCGCGGCGGGCATTGCCGACACGGGAGTGAATACGCTGGACACGGGCTTTCGCCTTCTTCCAGTTGTTGCTGAATTTA
Source organism: Pseudomonas sp. (assembly GCA_033720015.1). GTDB lineage: Bacteria > Pseudomonadota > Gammaproteobacteria > Pseudomonadales > Pseudomonadaceae > Aquipseudomonas. The sequence goes on along the minus strand of JAWWDH010000002.1, from coordinate 33,364 downwards.
TTCTTGCGGCTCATCGCCCGCTGCGCCTTGCGCATGGTGGTTTCGTGCCGCTTGAAGCTGTGGAGCGGCGCGATAAACGAGCCGTCCGACAGCGTGGCGAAGCGGGCGATGCCCATGTCGATGCCGACCGCGCCGCCCTGCGGCACTGGGGTTTCAACTTCGCGCCGCGTCTGAATACTGACAAACCATTTACCGCAGCTCAGGCTGACAGTGACGTTGCGCAACTCACCCAGCGCTTCCCGGCTGTTGCGGTAGCGCAGCCAGCCGAGCTTGGGCAGGAAGATACGGCCATTGGCCTGATCTAGCTTGATCTGTTTCGGGTCGGGGTAGCGGAAGCTGTCGCTCTGCCCCTTGCGCTTGAAGCGCGGGAAGTCGGCCCGTTTCTTGAAGAAGTTCTTGTAGGCTTTTTCAAGGTCCTTGAGGGCGTGTTGCAACGGATGAACCGGCGCATCCTTCAGCCAGGGTGCTTCGGCGCTGTTGCGCCAGGCCGTCAGCTGCTTCGCCATTGCCACATAGCCGATGAACTTGCCGCCGGCCTCGTGGTTGCTCTGCTGCAACGCCAGCGCCTTGTTGAACACAAAGCGGCACGAGCCAGAAAAGCGGCGCATCTGGCGCTGCTGATCGCCGGTCGGTATCAGTTCGTATTTAAAGGCTTGGAGGCGTTGCATTATCAATGCCTGTATGGTTATCCAGCTCAGGAATTCTAGGACGGCTGCGCCGTCCTCGCTATCCTTCCCCGCCCTGGGGGGCAGGGTTTGCCGCGCACCGAATCAGGACGGGATTGATAACCGAATTAGCAGCCTTGCACAGGTCTTGGGAAAGGCCTGAGGCCGCGGCGACTTCAACCCAGACGTCCTGATCCTGGAGCACCCGGACGAGGCGAACAAAATCACCGCCGCCGGTCATCAGAACAACTCGATCCAGCCGACTGCAATGGAGCATCACATCGACCGTGAGCTCAACATCGCATTTGGCCTTGGTGATGAGGCCACCAGATGATCCCTGGAACACCTTTGGCGTCTTGGTGTGCTGCAGGAATCCCGCCTGCTCAAATCGCTGGCGAACGCCCTTCCTCCATCTCGCGTACTTCTGGTTTGCTCGCTCCTGGTCTTCGTGGTGAGCCAGGTAGGTATGCGCTTGCGTCACAAGGCCTGCGCCGTCGTAGTGCCGGCGCAATGCCCTGAAGCTCAGTGAGCCGAGGCCATTGGAAGCGATGTTGTCGAAGTCAACGTAAATCCCGGTTCTCATGCGAATCCCTGTTTTCTATGTTCGGGCCAAGCCTACCTGATATGCCACTGACCCCAAGGGGCTTGCACCAGGCGGTGGGCAATCCCGTCCAGGAGGTGGTGTAGGCCGGGCTGAGCATTTCCTGGCGCATCGACCAAGGCCGGGCACTGGCGTCCCTGGCCAGACGGACTGTGCCCCTGCCCTGCTTGGCGTTGATCGCATCCATGACGCCCATCAGGGCCTCGCTGCGGGGCCGCGGTTGTGGGGCGAAAAGATCGCCGGTGATCGAGCCTCGCTCGGCAAACTGGCTGAGCACCACCCCGGCCTTGGCGTATGCCACCCCATCGCGGTACAGCGCACGCAGGCCGTGCATGGCCGCTGCCAGCAGGTCACGGGTGTCATCGGTCGGGTACGGCATCGCGATGATCCTGTTGCCGCTGAACGGCTCACCCGGGCCAAAGTGGCTTGACCGGGCAAACACCTGCAGGCAGTTGGCCAGGCTTCCCTGGCTCCTGAGCTTGCCGGCGGCGGTGGTGGTGAACGATGCGACTGCCCCTTGCAGGGACTCGAGGGAGAAAATCTTCTCTCCGAATGACCTGGAGCAGATGATCTGTTGCTTGCGCTCAGGCCCAGAGTCTCCGAACGGGAAGCACGGCACCCCGCGCAGCTCCCGGGCAGTACGCTCGACGTTGACGCTGAAATAGCGGCGCAGCAGTTTCGGGTCGGCGGTGGCCAGCTGCCAGGCGGTCTTGATGCCCAGCTCGGCTTCCAGCCTTGCACTCAGTCTGCCGCCAATGCCCCATACCTCGCCCGCGGGCGCATAGCGCAGCAGCTTTTCCTGGCGATCCTGGTCACGCAGGTCGACAACACACTGGGTCTTGGCCTTCCACTTCTTGGCCGCCCAGTTCGCGAGCTTGGCCAAGGTTTTGGTCTGGGCGATGCCGACACCTACCGGCAGGCCTACCCGGCACTGCACCTCGTCTCGTGCGTGGCTGGCCCACGTTTCAGGGTCTGGCACGCCCGCCAGGTCAACAAAGCACTCGTCGATGCTGTAGACAAATATGCGCGGCCCCAGCTCTTCCAGGATGGCCATCACCCGATTGCTGAGCGACTGGTACAGCGCATAATTCGAAGAAAATACTTTTACCTCGCCTCGGGCCATCAGCTCACGCAGCTCGAACACGGGCTGGCCCATCTTGATGCCCATGGCTTTTGCCGGATCGTTGCGGCTCACCACACAGCCATCGTTGTTGCTGGCCACCACAACCGGCCGGTCGCGGTACCAAGGCTGGAACAGGATTTGTGCACTGCAATAGAAAGCATTGCAGTCAATAATCGCGATGGTCATGGTCTCCTGCTCGGCTGTATGGAGGCGTTACCTATGAGAGAAGGCGGGAAGCAAGATAGGAGCCTGCTGCCAACACCGGGACGATTACCAGCAACCGTCGATCCAGTGTCAACGCCAATCCAATCAAGTCCCACCCAGGTGCTTTCTTCATCGTCTTTTCCGTGATCAGTTGGGTTCGTTTCCAGGTCACCTGGTACTGGCCTACAACATAGCGACCAATCTGGTCGCCATGCCTGTTTTATCTGGTGCCCGACAATTCCTGTTTTGTCGTGGCCAAGCTGAGATGAAACATCGTTATGCGCAGTCAGGCAGGGTCGACCAAATCTGCTGGATGGCCACGTCCGAGGATTTCGCCCAGGGCCGCCGCCGCCGCGGCGCGCTCATCCCCGGTCCTCGCCTCAGTCATCGCCTTACGCAATGCAGCTACCGCAACCGGTCCGCCGGCCCGGCCGAGGCCAACGGCAGCCCCCGATCGATCCACCACGCTCTTGCCCCTGTGCAGCATGGCCACCAGTTCATCAGTCAGTTCGTTAAACGTCGCCATCGGTGCAGCTCCTTGGTTGTTGGTTGGCACGGGCAGTTTGCCCGTGCGCAGCGGGAGTTCCTGTCAGCCAGCTCTATCGGGTCACTGCCCCAGACTGGCCCAGCACTCGGGATCGATCAGATCAGTATCGGTATGGGGTGGGTTCCGTTCTATCGAGGGCTGACCCCGGCTTCGTCCAGAACACGCTGGAACTTGGCCAGCGCCTCCAGCATCAAGTGCGCCTCTGCGTCATCCACCGCATTGGCCCGGCAGTCGCTATAACCCAGTCGCTTGACTAGCTGGGCCAACGCCCAGGCCTCATCCTCGTCCAAATTACGACCAGCATGCTCGGTTGTTCGCGACTCAGGCGTGATACGTAGAGCGGTCAGGTTCAAATATGGTGCTCGACTCATGATGGGTTCCTTTGATCAGTTGCAATCAGGATAACGGCACTTCGCAATATTCCAAGAATTGCCTTCAGTCCCCCATGCCACTGCGGCGCGCAACACTCAATCCACAACCTGATCGCTTAGAGCGATATTGACCTCGCTTCAGTGCTCAGGTATCGCAACAAGTCGGTCGGCAGGAAATGGCTTCAGAAAATCACTGCTACCCTCTGCCGACGCTCGCAGCCAGTCGCGGTACAACCCCCTTGGCAAGATCGCGACCATGCGTTTTTCATCGCCGGGACGGTGGTAGTCGCGCATCAGCGGGTGGGCATCGGCGTTAACCGTCAGCATCGTGTAGCTGAATACAACCTCCCCCGCTGGGCTTACCCATCGCTCCCATAGTCCAGCGATGCCCATGAGGCGACCATCCGTACGAGCGATCCGCGTTGGGACAGCCTTTCCGCTTCGCCAGTCCGGTTCGTAGAAAGCGTTCGCAGGGATGATGCAGTGGTGAGCCTGCTTCCAGGCTGAGCGATATGAGGGCTTTTCGGCGACAGTTTCCGAGCGGGCGTTGTAAGTGCGCCTTGCCAGTTTTGTGTCCTTGGCCCAGAAAGGCAGCAACCCAAAAACTCCGGCGATGGCTTCGACCTCCGGCACCTCTTCGTCCTTAAAGTCTTCCGTGTGCGGTCGGCGCAGGAATGGCCCCGTGTACCCAGGCCAAAGCTCCGTCTGAACCGGGCGGTCTGGAACAACACCGAACTCAATCAGCAGCTGTGCCTGGGTCGGTGCTTCATAGTGGCTACACATCGGCAGAAACCCTCTTCATGTCGGCTGGCACTGGCACAGCATAGGTCGCCCTCAGGCAACTCACGCCGCTGGTGATGGAAAACGGCTCAGATGAACGCTGCCGGCACGGTCAAAGAGCTTGTGTAGCACCCAGATGCACACCCCCCACACTTCAAGTGGCTCGTCGTCCCCCATGATAATCGGGGGGTAGTCCGGGTTTTCAGCCACAAGCACTGCCCTCCCCTGCTCGTCCTCCTGCAAGCGCTTGACCAGGAACTCAGCCCTCAGAATCGCAAGCACCACATCCCCTAGTTGGGCCTGCTTGGCCTTGTCGACCACCAGCACGTCGCCGTCATGGATGCCGGCATTGATCATCGAATCGCCGCAGGCACGAAAAAGGAAAATCGAGGAGGTAGGGCGGATGCCTACTAACTGGTCGAGAGAGAGATCCGGCTGTTGGAAGTCAGCCGCCGGCGAGGGAAAGCCACAGCTGACCTGGCCAAGCATCTGGAGCATGGCTGGGTTGGCTGAAGCAAGGATAGGTTCGGGTACGTTCATACTGTATAAATATACACTATTCGCGAATCCAAGCCCAAGGGTAGCGGCAGGCTTGGGTTATCACCCAGTCCTCCGGATTGACAGCCCCGAGCTGTGGCTAAACCCGTACCGACGCATCCAGGCCAGGTTGCGCAATTGCATCTATTTGACTAGCCAATTGCATTAGTGCTGACCACCGCTTGCATCCGACTTGACCAGTTGGCGGCAGAGATCGACCCACGCGGAATTTCAAGCACTTGTTTTACGGGCCAGGTCAGACGCTCAACGTCCGAGGTAAGACTGCCCGCCGTGGCCGGCTGTCAGCCAAGCTCAAGACCAGCAGTGACGGCGTCAAGCAGGGTTGCACGTGCTGCTCGCCATTGGTCGGCGATTGCGTCATAGCCTGCGACTGGCAGGCGCTGATTGGTGCCAAATGCCTGAAGAAGATCAAGCGCCCGGCCGTTCGCCTCGGGGCTGAGTTTTCCCGCCGCTGCCAGATATCGGGCAAAGCTACCGCTGATGCTTGGGTTGACGTCCTTCCCTATCCTTGCGCTCAGCAGGCCTTCGAGCTCTGAATCCCGCTGAAGCCTTTCAACGATCACCAGATTGGTGATCTGCTGTGCATCGAATTGCGAGCGCCACTGCCGGGTCACCATGGCCTCAAGCAACTTGCAAAAGGCAGTGCTGTCGGCACGGTAGGCCGCAACATGCACGGCCACCGTCCAATCGGCGAACTCATGTCCGAGCACGTCGAAATTTAGCGAGAGCGGCAGATCCTCGGCATCCGGGGCGAAGATGGCAAGGGGGATCGCGGTTGCGGTTACTGGCGATTCCTGAAAGCGCTCGATAAGCCGCTGGCGTACACCTGAATCGCCGGCGAAGTGGTCGCGCAGAATAAGCCCGACATCGGCATTAACCATCGCACGGTCGTTGTGGCGATCGCGGCTATCGAGCATGTCCCAACATCGCGCGAGCAGAAGGTCACTGCGGGGACGTTCAGCGGCGAGCATGCGCAGCGCGTGTGGCGTGCGTGGGATCTCACCGCGCTCGGAGAGCTCGATGAACGCCGCTCGTGCGGCGGGTGAGGCGCTTGGGGCCGCCGAGAGGATCTCGGGGAGCCGGTTGTGGCCGAGCGACTTGAACCGCTCGGACAAGCTGTCGCCGAAGGCCGCTTCGAACTCGGCGAACCGTTCGCAAACCAGCCGCTCGACCGAGGCGATGCCTTCAATGGAGGCGCGAGTCTCGAGCGCGACCGGCTTGCCGCGGTCCTCTAGCGTCACCAGCGCGTCTAGCGCGCCGATTGTCACTAGCCCGGCGAGCGCAGCAGCACGGACCGATTCATAGTCGTGGCCGACCGCGACCGCCTTGGCGAGGAGCCCTTGCCGAGCAGCATCGTGCTTTTCCGGCGGCAGGGCGCGGTGATGGGCGATGACCATGCGTGCGCGCAACTCGGGATCAGTCTCAAGCATAGCCTGGCCCAGCACCGATTCGAGCGCTGTTCCGGTCGCGCCGGTTGCGGCGATCTCGACGACTTGCGTGCGCAAGTCGACCGGCAAGGGCACCGCTGCATCGAACAGCGCTGGCGCGAGCTCAGGGTCGTCCGCATAGGCGGTAGCGATTGCCGGGAGCGGCCCGTCCGCCTCGCGGACGCGTTCCAACGCAAGGGCACGAACGCAGGGATGCGCACCGAACGTTCTGAACAGTAGATAGGATGGGTCGAACAAGCCGTGTAGCTTCTCAGGGAAGGCGAGGAGCACCGCTACGGCTTCGTTGTCGGCAGCATCGCAGCCACATGCTTCCAATCCGAAGGCAAGTAGATCGCGCCGCACCTCTGCGCGCGTACCCATGCGAATTAGCCGCTCGCGTGCCAGGGCCTTGTCGAGCATGATCTCGGGAAGGTGGGCTGCAAGATCGTCCAGATCCTCGTCAGCGGCGTCGATGAGCGCGTCTATGGCAGGCTTGACCTCGGGATGCTCGCGTCCCCAACCGACAAGCAGCGCGCTCATCGCCCACTGGCGCTCAAATCCTTCCTTCTTGTTGTGCAGAACCCCTATCAGCGCGGCCGCGACCGGCTGATCGGCGACCTGCGCGACATAGTCCGGCAACTGGTACATTCCGGTGAACCGTTTCTTAGGATCACACCAGTAGGCATTGGCAGCGGCGCGGATCTCGGGATCGGCTGCGGCGAAGCGGCCGACGTGCGACCAGATGCGTTTTCCGCTCAGGACGTTGAAAGGGTGGTCCCGGCCGAGCTCAGAGAGGATCCAGGCGCGAACATCAACGCGGTCGACGGGCGACTCCATAAGGTAGGCGATTGCGGCATCGTGTTCCCAAGGCGAATCGAAGTTGCCCGATACGCGGTTGAGTGCGCTTTTGATGAGTGTTTCGTCACCGGTCCAGTATTTCATCAGCATCGCCACAGCGAGCTCGCGGTGTGGATATGAGATGTCTGACCAGTGATTCTGGCCGCGCAGTACGACATCGCGCGCTTCGTCAGTTGCCGCATCTGTCGTGGCGAGCCCGAGGATACCGACAAGACACAGCTCAGCACGGTGTGAGTGCCACGCTTCCGCGAACAACGAAGCTGCCTCAGGTACGCCCGGCCAACCGAGCGCCAGACTCTCGAGCATTGCGGCCGCCGCTGCAAGATCACGTGTGCGGGCCATCCCGTCGAGCAACCGCTGACAGGCCTCGGCAGAGGTCGAGAAGGCTCTGGCGTAGGCGGCCGCTGCAGCACGCTGTACGCCACGCTCCTCATCGTGCAGCGCCTGAAACAGAAGCTCCTGGAGCTGTGCAGTCGGCTGCCATGCACCGAGCGCCTCGATCAGCGATTCGCAATAGGAAAGCCGCGCAGGCAGCCAGCGGCCGAGCCGCTGCTCGACGTCGGCCTTAAGTGTGGGATCGGGGAGTCCTTTCAGCACCGATGCCAGCGCCTCGCGGCGCGCCGGCAGCCAGTCCTCGGTTTCGACTCGGCGCATGGTTTCGAGTGCAAGCCGCTTGACGGTCACGGTTGCGCGCATCGCTGCACCGAACGCGATGTCGCCGAGCAGGAACTGCCGGTTGAAGCGCGCAAGATCATCGGGGCCAGGCGCCTCGATGATCGCGACCAGCCGGTCGAATTCGTCGCGCCGCTGGATGCGTCCGAGAAGGTTGGTGATGACGTTGCGCCAGCGCCCCTCACTGGCATGCGCGTGCACAAACGCCTCGATCTCGCTGAACGGCCAGCCACCGATATGCTCGGCGCCGAGGAACTCCTCGAAGCTCGCATGGACGAACCCTACCTCACCTGGCGCCTTCTCGACGATAAGCCCTTGGGTCTCGGCATTGACGGAAAGGATCTCACCGGCCGCGGCTGCGGCATCGGCGTCGGTGAGATCGAAGCCTTGCGACGAGGAAAGATAGGAGCGCAGGATCTCGCGCGCGGCAGCTAGTGGCATGCCGGCACCGCCCATCTGCTCGCGCACCGCGAACGCCAGCCTCGCGATCGCAGCGCGCCTTTGATCGGGATCTGTCGCATGGCGGAAGCGCGGCTCGGTGTCGCCCGATGCCGTCGCGCGGTTGTCTGGATGGACCTCGAGCAATATGCGCACTAGCTGGTCGTAGATATCGCCCCTGGTGCGCGGAAGGATCTGACCGCGTAGTGCAAGGGTCACGAGACCGATGAGCAGCAACGGCACCGCGGCGAGCGAGCCAAGGTTGGCGTCACGCGCTAGCTCGGCCATGAACCGGCTAGTACGCAGGCTTGCGTCAGACAGGCCGGTGCCGTCCGGCGCGATCGCGGAATAGCGCCCGAACCAGCGTTTGGCGATGGTGGCCTGCTGGTTGGTCGCCAGGGGCGCGACAGTACCGCGCTTCCAGTTGGCGGGCAGTGCGCCGATACGGTCTAAACCCCGAGGCCGACCGGAGACGATCACGGGAACGTCATGCGCCTCGACGGTGGTGACGAGCGCGCTCAGCGTCGAGCGGGCGGCCTGCTCGCTGCTCCACTCATCGAGGCCGTCAATGAGCAGTAGGACGCGCTGCTCGTCGATGGCGCGATCAAGCAGATCGACAATCGAGCTGGTGAGAAGCGGTTCAAGGGAGCGCCGAACGATCTCCTTGATTCCGATCGGATTGCCATCGCGGGCCACTTGCGAGGACCAGCGGGCGAACGGGACATAGACCGGAATGTGCTGGCCCAAGCGCGTGGCCAGCTCGGGAAAATGCACCTGACCATGCAGTAGGTCGAGTGCGACGACGCGCAGCAGCGTACTCTTGCCGCAGCCGGCGTCGCCGAGCAGCACCAGGCGCTGGCCGTCGCAGAGCCATTCGGCAAGCGGCAGGCGCCGCATGCGGCTGTTGGCGACGGCGTCACTCGGCCTAGAGTTGGCGGGCGCCGCGATCAGCGGCGAAGCCGCAGCACCACTGGAGCTCCGTTCGCCCTCGACACCGACGATATCAGCGCGCTCAAGGGGACGCGCTGTCTCACGTACCAGCATGTCTGGCTTAAGGAACCGTTCGAGCAAGGTCAGTGCTGGCCGGCCATCCTCGTCGCTGATCGACCCGAAGCTGCCGGGATCGACGAACTGGAACTGCGCCTCATAAATACGGGCGAGCTGCGCGCGAACGCGCGCGAAGGCCGCGCCGTCGAGCCGCGCACCGAGGCCATCGGCAGCGTCCTGCCCGAGTAGCGCTGTGACCCACGGGCGCCCAAAAAAATCGTCGACGAGAGCCGGCTGGCCACGCAAGAGCTCAGTCAAGTCCTCACCGTCGAGCGCAGTAAAGACGATGCCGCGCTCGGTAAGCCGTGCCGCCTGGCGCTCGATTTCTTCCTGCACCGCAACCGAGCGAAGCGGCGCCTGGACGGCAATGGTAAAGCGGGCGGCACGTGCGGCCCAACTGCCGGCAATGAACAGGTCGACCGCATCGCGCAGCTTGGCCGCGTCGAAGCTGCGATGGCGCTTGGCCTGGAGGCAATGGTAACTGCCATCTGCCTGGCGCGCGAAAATGTCGATGCCTTCCTGCGCATCCCCCTGCCGTCCGTAGCGTGCGCAATGTTCGACATCGCCTTCGAGCGCAGTCAGCCGGTGGCAGAGACGTTCAAAATTCTCCCAGCTCAGCGCATCGAACGGCAGCACTTGGACGCGCGTGGCGACGGGATGCCTGGAGGGCACCCCGTCGGCCGGGCTGAGTATGGCAAACGGGGTAAGTGCGAATAGCGGAGCAGGCATTTTCATATTCTGGCATCGCGATTTACGCCTCGCCAGCGCCAATTGGCGTCGGCTTAGCGGGAATAGGGCTGCAGCCCCTTACTGGGTGATCCACACCGCGACGCGCAACTCCTAAAAAGTGCGACGCGCGGTCACCTCGGTCTGCGCTTCTTCGTCACGTTTGTGTCTCGCGATCGTTGTCGCTTGGGCTTCGCCGTTGCTAGGGGCACGACTACCGACTCCTCGTCGCATTGATCAACGTGATAACCGTACTCGGAGCCGACGCGCTCTTTCTTTAAATGCTGTGTCTCCGCCTTCAAGTATATCGCAAACAAGTGTCCGGATTTCCTTGTTTTCTAAGCCACCAGACACATACGTGATCGGAGGGAGTTCGCCTGGTGCATGAGTACCGGAATTGGCTACGATGATCTGATCAGCGTCTGTATTTATTACAAGGTTTGCGTTATGCGTAACCATGATTACTTGACGGGAAGATTTGGCAGCTAGAAAAAGCGTTACGAGGTCATCGTAAATCGATTTGGGGTCTAAGTTTTCTTCTGGCTGATCAATGATCAAAGGTCTTGTGTCAGAGCTATCAAGAGACAGATAGAGTAGCAAGAGGACAATGCCCCGAGTTCCTGGAGATAATTTCTGGATGTCTATGCCGTCATAGTTGACGGCGTATTGGACATTGATGTGATCTGTCCCGTAGAGCCATTGGGCGAGTTTTTTGGCCCACCGTCGATATTCCGCTGGATCTGTCGAAACTACCGGGGAATGCCCCAACAGATGTTCTTGATAGGCTTCCTTGAAGGAACGCATCGCCTCTATGACATCTAATTCCCCCCCTTCTATCCATGGCTTTTTCAGATATCCAATCACAATTTCTTTAAGCGATCCTTTTCCCCGGAAAGGACCTTTTTTTGTCAAGTTTAGAAGCGCTTCTCCCTCAGCTGCCCAACTTTCGATATCCGCAGTTCGTGTGATAGCGAAAGACAGTTTTTTCAATGTGCCTGATGCAGTCTCGAGGCGTGATTTGATTGGGGCATACAGTTCTGCCAATACCTGTTGTTCAGCAAGAATGGCAGCAAATACCCGCTCGTAGGCCGCGTCCCTTTCCTTCACCAGTCCTTCGAGGCGAGCTGCAGCACCTTTGTAATCTGTCAGCTTTTCATTTAGTGAGCGGAGTAGCTCCGTTTCGGTGGTGATTTTTTTTGAAACTCCGGCAAAACGTGTTGACGTCTCTTTGTCAATACTTACTTGTAGCTGCAGGCGTCCAATTTCTGCTTCCAGCATACAAAGTGGCTGTTTGATAAGTTCTGCGCCATCTGCGATGAGCGATACTAGCGGGTCTGCGTTTGGGGGCGGCGGGACGCCCCTCCATCTTTTTTTGTTATGCTGGGCGGATGTAAGCATCGTTTGCAACACATCATCCACGTTACCCTTGTAGTCTCTGAAGAATACTGCCCACTCCTCATCTCCAATTCGACTGGCAGCGTGCCGTTCTTTAATCTCCCTCAAATCCTCAGGTGCAATGACAGTCCGCACGTTAGCGACCTCATCCTGCATTAGCAGTACTTGCTTCTCTTGAGTGGTGTAATAGCGGACATAGCCGCTAACTATTTCGACAGCTTTAGTTAGCTCTTCCAATCTCAAAACGCGTGATTCTGAACCTTTAGCAACGAGTTTTCCCCGATCTTCATTCAAGCGCTTCAGGAGTTGTTCTTTCTCCTGCACCTGAGTTCTGTATGTTGCAATCAGACTACGTTTTTCGAGCTCGGCATTGATTCGCTCTGAAAGAATTGATAGCGATTCCTCCTCGCGTTTACGTGCCTCTAAATATCTGGCTGATCGTAGTTCGCGCAGATCTGAAAAATTTACTGCGCCTTCTCGCTCAGTGACCGAGTGAGAGTCGTAAATAACACGTTCCACTTCAGAGAGGAGTCCATCAGTCATGCCATCGGCTGAACAAAGCTTTTCCACAAATTGCTGGGATAAATAACGGGCCCGTGGAAATGTCACGTATTCACTTTGTGTGACTTCAAGATTTCGGGTAGCTACCTCACCGTTCTGCCAAGAAACCGTAGTGGACGAACCCTCTAAGTGGTCGCGGGCCCTCAGAAGAAACGACTGTTTAGTGACATGGCCGGCATGCGCGTCGCAAGCCGCAGCAATCATGTCCGCCAATGCTGTCTTACCTGATCCACGGGCACCAATGATGGCTATCAACCCAGGGTTCAACTCGATATCTGGTGTCTTTAACCAAGGAGCTCCATTGATTGAAATACGAGATATGATTTCGGAGGACATTGCGGATGGAGGAGGCTCTTCACCTACGAATGCACGTCCCTCTGGATCTATACACGCTTGACGTAACGTATCAAAGATTGGTGCTCCTTTGATCCAACTGTAACGAGATCCATCTGGCGTGGCCGTCTTGGAGACACTATGCGCATCACAGCCGTGGAGGCAGGGCTTCAAACCGTTGTAGCGCTCTTTGATGACCTCCACCGAAAGAGTCCTCCGACCAAGCCAGAACTCTCGTTGATTTGGATTTGCGGCAAAGATGATATGAGCGAAACGTTCCAGCTCCAGCCGAAGGGTCTCATCAGCGCCATCTCGAAGCGCTGAGGTGCCATCATTTTGTTTGGCGGCAATAGCTACCAAGACATTGGATTGAGCCCATTCACTGGATTCATATTTCAACTTAAGTTCGTCGAACGAAACTTTGAATTGTTCCGCCCCATGTTTCAATGCTGCTCGATCATCTTCGATCAATGCATTAGCTTTGCGCCCGAGGCGGATGAGGTCCGCGGGAGAGCATCTGAATTCGTCCTGGTATGCCTTGAACGTCAGTCCGGACAAAAACCGCTCAACCTCAGCCACATGGTTCGTTTCTTCTGGGCTTACCAATAGGTGAGCGTTTACCCAAGACTTGGCGGTACCAACGCCAAGCCTCAGCTCTACGTTTGGAAAAATTAGATCGCAACCCTGCAATCTTCCTTGTGATTTGTGCTCTACAACAGCGCGATAGGTGTCGAGCAAATAATAATCCGTAACGGCGAGAGCACTGATCGCCGGACTGGCTGTTTCCAGCGCGGTCAAATATTGAGCCCAGTTCCCTTTGAACTGATCATTGAACAAAGTGCCCGGAGCATGAACGTGAGGTTCCCAGCGAAGCCAGCGAGACCCAGAATCCAATGGGGGGAATGGTATTTCCTGCATTCTGACTTCCTTGTATAAGGACCTGATTTTAATTTGCTCGGAGCGGTGCATTCAATCAAACCGGAAGTACTTCCAGAGAGGCGAGCTTTTCGATGCTATCACTGACGCGGTGGATTTTTGTCCCGTTATTCGCTCTGGATCCAAAATCTTAGCTTTTGAGCAAGGATAGTCTGCTCTTGGCCGTTCTCTGTCGATCGCGACAGGGGCGCGCTCTGGTCAAGTCGAACGCAATCCGTGGTTAAAGCCAATGCATATTGGTGGTCAGGAGGAGTGCAATTTCGCACAAGCACCAGCCGTTAGTGAACTAGGCTGCGGAAACTTCGGAAAGCCCCCAGCCATGGGGGCTACGCCCTTGCGGACACCTGCGGACGGTTGCGGAACCAGGCCCGAGCAGTGCCCCTGCTGACATAGGGGGTGACTTCAGGGGTGACATAGGGGGTAACTGAATCCAGGCGGATATTTTCACTCTGGTCCTCCATGCCCGATGGGCTTAGCACCATTTTTGCTGCAAGAGCCGACTTGGGTTTTCCCGCGGCAACGGTAGCCTGGGATCAAACCAACCAAGGAGGTTTCCCATGGCCCTGCTGCATTTCTCGCTCATCTTCTCCGGTACCGTCCAGCCTAACGGCGGCGATCAGGAGGCCAACGACATCGCCATGACTGCTGGCGAGCTGGCCGCTAATCTGGAGCAGGCTGTTTCCAGCATCCTCTCCAATGGACAGGTCACAGGCGACACCCCTGCCACCCTGGAAGATCACTCCCATCGTGTGCGCGTCACCGCCGCCGGCCAGTCTGATCTGATGGTCATGCCGATTATCTCCATGGCCCACCTCGACCCTGCCACCGCACTGGATCTGAGCGAAAATGGCGACCAATGCACCTGGGCGACCATCGCGTCGTACAAGGAAGGCTTGTTCATCCGCTTCTTCGATGCCGAGGGCCTGGATGCTGACGTGCCGGAAGCCGCGCTAGCCATCCGCCAATGGCTCAAGAGCCTGGGAGTCAACAACTGGGTGCGCCTGGATCGTGACTGGGATCGAGTCCCGGGCCTACCGGCCTATGAGTGGTGAGGTGCGCCATGACCGAATCGATTTCCCAAGCGCACACCGACGAGCAGCCGGCCCCGGCCAAGACCTTCAACCACGCCTTTGCCATCGCCTTCTCTGTCGGCGGCTCCGCAACCAAGGACGGCGAGGACGTGACGGCTGAGCAGATGGTCCAGGCGTTGCAACAGAGAATCAAAAACCTCCTGGCCAACGACGAAATGCTTGAGGCCATCGGTGCCCCCTACGACACCTACGAGGAGGACTGAACATGGCCATTGAGCGCGTGAGCGGCGAGCGGCCGTATGTGGCGAGCTGGCTGGCCAGCGGTGGCCACGCCATGTTCGTGGGGGTATTCCCGTCGATGAGTAGCGGTGAGGTGCTGCTGGCCACAGACCAGTCATTCGAGGCGGCCGGCTTTGCTACGCCTGAGGCCTGCGCCGCGGCGTTGATGGCCTGCGGCTTCAAGGTCGATGGTGACACCTGGGTCGACATCCGTCCGATATCTGGGCAGCTGGGTCTGTTCTGATTCTGAGAAGAATTTATCCCGTGCGTTTTCTCGATTCCATGCTGGTTCTGGCCCTGGCTGCCCACATCCACCTCAACGATCGAAATGTGCGAGCAGTCGCAAAGACTGTCGCCAAGCGGGCGCAGCCGCAGTTTCTCCCACAGATCACTGCCTTCGTCCATGCGCCTAAACCCTGCGCCCTGAACTGCGAATCGTGGCCACACTGCCTGACAGGATACTCAAGATGAATTCAGGGCCAGGGACCAAGTCGGTTGCCGCCGGCTTGGGAATACCGTCGCAGCGGATAGCTTGTCCAAAAGCCACCGGAGACCACCATGGACAGCCGCACCCTGCACCACCTCGCTACCAACCCCAAGGCCATGATGGAGTTCCGGACCACCGGCCGCCTGCGATCGTTCAAGGCCCCCTCAAGCCCCCTTATCACCCTGCTGCAATCTCTACACCCCCGGGAACGCACTCAGATCTCCTCGGTGACGATCTCGGCCTCTTTGGGGTACTCCGATTCCAGAATCTTCCGAAACGCTCAGCACGCGCTTAATTGGCTGGTTCCTGCCGGCACGCCGAGCCACGTTGCAAGCCAGTCTTGGCAGGACAAACGATTCCGCCAACAGCTGACCATTGACGACCTGTGCGAAGTCGCCACGGTGCCGGTCAATGTTGTGACTGACTGGTGGCGGCGGCACTCGCATTTAGCCCACCTGCGCAAGCTCCAGTCATGAGCATAGAGAGCGAAGACTTCCGGCAGCGGTATAGACTGCTCAAGAATCAAGCTCCTCCAGGGTAGGCTCAAGAATGAGTGGTTGTTGCACTTGGGCTTTTACCGAGAAGGTAAAGGAGATCATATCAACCGAACGCCCCTTCTTCTGGTATTTCACTGAAACCTGGAGATCGGTACTGCGGTTGATCTCACTGACCGCATGCTCTATGACCCGACGACGCAGATCGCGAAATTCACTATAAGCTTCGGTAAGGTTGAGGCGGTCACGAAGTTCTGACACAGAGATTTTCATCCAGCCTGTCGACCTGAACTGGCACAGCCATTCATAGATCCGGACGCTATAGACGCTGTTGAGGTCAACGATCTCCCCGGCGCGATAGGCTGTGTAGAGTTTTTCCAAGCCCGTAAGCTGAGGCATAACCTGATCTGTAAAATGGACTTCAACCTCGCCCATGCCTTGGTGGTACCGAACTTCTGTCACCCAACGAATTCTGCGACCTGACTTGATATTGCCGATCCGGATTTCACGCTCGAAAAGGGTGAAACTGGCATCGCGCAAGGCCAGGTAGGCTGCGTCCAAGCTGATTTTAAATGTCTCTGCATAGTCGCTGGCCCTTATCACAAATACCTTGGGTCGTAGCGGTCGGCGCGAGTCAATGGCCGACATACAGAGTCGCAAGAGTCGCATCTCTGATAGGGTCAGGTGATATGAGGA
This sequence comes from Pseudomonas sp., assembly GCA_033720015.1. GTDB lineage: Bacteria > Pseudomonadota > Gammaproteobacteria > Pseudomonadales > Pseudomonadaceae > Aquipseudomonas. The sequence goes on along the minus strand of JAWWDH010000002.1, from coordinate 17,135 downwards.
CGTAACCAGTGCATTAGATTGACCAATGATCCGGTTCCAGCTGCTCGGTGAATCATCATCAAGCAGATCCCCTGGCTCAAGTGGGACCACATTCCCATCAATCACCATGTCGAGCGTCGGCATTTCGATCTCTTCGAAATCCTGATTCTCCTGGTTCTCTTGGTCTACGTCTTGCGGGCGCATGATTGCCTCCGAGATGACAAGCCGAAGGTACATCGAAAAAGGGTCTTGCTGTGGAAAACGCCGAGAATCTGTCCACCCATTCCGAGCAACCGTCCACCAGTTCTGAGCAACCGTCCACATTAACCAGAGGATTCGCCCACCTAAACCGAGCTGATGTCCACCTCAAGCTATTTCTAGAGGTGGAAATAACCAAGTAGAACAATGACTTATGTCGGTTAGGCTCCTCTTAAAAACAAGAATAAAAATATCTAAAGGATTTAATTTAAAAGGATCGCGCCAACGCACCGGAAAGACAGACTTATCCACAGGCACAGCACGAAAGCTCTGCAGATCACATTTTGATAGGTGGACAGATCCTCGGGTGAGAACAAGCAAAAGCGGTGATCAGGAATGGGGGTCCTTGAGATTGTGGCCACATTTCAGAAGGGTGGACAAAAGCTCGGTCTACTGCCGCAGGCCAGGCCACAACCTCGATTCCACAGTAAAACCACGGTCGGATACCACATCACCACTGATAAGTGGACAGATTCTCTGTCTGAGTCCACCAAAGCAGTCATAGCTGGATAAAGCTCGGCCACGGAATAGATGGCTTACACCCGAATAGGTGGACAAATCCTCGGGGCATTCCACTTTATGCGGCTGTCACCCTACCCTGTCAGGTCTAGATGAACGGCCGGCCTGATTGCAGAGTATTGGTGGACAGATACTCGGTGTATTTAATGGCCTGACTGCTCAATTGGGCGCGGGCAAAGATAGGTGGACAGATCCTCTGTTCTCCCTCAAACGCCCTAATCACGGGGGTTGTGGAGCAACGATAGGTGGACAGATGCTCGGTAAAATCAACACCGAGAATTGGTCCACCTATTGTGGCAGATGGTTGCGTCGAGGATCCGTCCACCAGTCACAGCAGACGAATGCACCGAGAATCTGTCCACCTGACACGGCAGTTGGATGGCCAAGGATTGGCCACCAGTCGCAACAGATGAAGACACCGAGAATCCGTCCACCTGTCACAGCAGATGAATTCACCGAGGATCCGTCCACCTGTCACGGCAGATGAATGGCCGAGGATCTGTCCACCAATCGCAGCAGATGAATGCACCGAGGATCTGTCCACCAATCGCAGCAGATGAATGCACCGAGGATCTGTCCACCAATCGCAGCAGATGAATGGCCGAGGATCTGTCCACCAGTCGCAGTAGATGATTGCACCGAGGATCTGTCCACCTAACCCATCCAATGGATCATTGCCCTCGGGTGGCGCTCGCCCCTTTTCCCTGGCTGGGATTCATCGTCTTCGCTGCGGTTTCACAGGTAGACGCTCAATGTTGTGCCCTTGCTCAATGGCCACCTGGTTTTGCACATTTTCCAGCACCTTTTTGTAGGCAGGCACCACGATCTCAATCCCCAGATCTGCAGTGTCGAGTAAGGCTTGAATCTCTGCTTTCGCATTGCCTTTCTCCCGATACTGCATGTAGTCCTTGAGTCCTGTCACGATCTCATCATGGACATACCGGTTGAACCACTCGACGCCCTTGGATTTATCAGCGAGGGCCAAATCAAGTCGATGGCTCACGTTCTTGCAAAGCTCACTCGGCATCAGGAAATCGAGGACGAACTTTTCCCTGTGGAGCGCAATGAGAAGCTTGGTTATCTCAAGGGCAGCTCCAGGTGCGGCTTGAGGGGTAGGAATCAGCTCTTTGAGAGCTAATGTCACTCGATTCTGTGCGGCTTTCAGCTCCCTCTCGCGCTTCTGCTCTTCTCGCCGCTTTATTTCCTTGGCGTGCTCAACGCGGCTGTTCATTGACCTGATTAGCTGACTCACCGATTTCACCTGGCTGATCTCTTCGTCGCTCAGGAAGGCTTTGAGTGGCCCGCTAATGAATTTCTCAAGTTGTGATGCAGCCCCAGACAGCTTTGCCTGCTGGGATTTTAGGCTTGCTGCGTCGTAGTACCGGAAGACATCGAGCACCTGTTGAACCGTGATATCGGGTTGATCATTGCGTGGGGGCATTTGCATCTCCAGGGCCCGGGGTGGCAGTGCGCAGCAGGTTTCGCGTTGAGTGTGTTGATCAGCTCACTGCCCAACCTTTCGTGTTTTAGAAGCCTTTTAGATGTTTTTCTCTTGTTGTTATCTTGTTGTTAAGGCTCTGTAGCCCTAGTGCCATGCGGCCTACAGAGGACGATCGACTACAGATTGCGGTATCACGACTACAGATTGCGGTAATGCGACTACAGATCACGGTAGTCGCGACTACGCATTACGGTATCAACGACTACAGATTGCGGTACTTTTCCACAGGGCCAAGGACATCCACCCAGAGCAGATACGACTACAGATTGCGGTATGCATCAAGCTAGAGCTATCACAGCACGCATTTTTGTCGGCCCCTTATCTGACCAGATTCGTGTCAGTTTCGCGGGTTTCGGGCTTTAGCGCCCTTCACAAGTGTCTAATATATTGTTTTATAAGGATATTCTCTGTTTATGTCGATCTGTAGTTCTCTGAGCTTGTGAGTCGGACACCCAGGGTTTCAGCCTGACTCGAATGGCACTATTCGACTACAAATTGCGGTATCAGATCGACCCTAAGTAAGCCATGCGACTACAGATTACGGTACTGAGATTCCCCCCCGTCACCGCCGATACGACTACAAATTGCGGTATCGAATCGGTCCTAAACAAGGCATGCGACTACAGATTACGGTATGCCCTGATGGGCCAAGATGGGGCATTCGACTACAAATTGCGGTACCCAGACGCCCCTCGTCCACCTATACGACTACAAATTGCGGTATCAACAATTCGACTACACATCCAGCCGAATCCTTTCTGTCAGACTAAACACGTCCCTACAGCCCTTATAAATCAAGGCCTTCACAATCTGCCTGCGTTTGGGTTATCGACTACACATGATAAAGGTTGTATTTTCCGGGAAATCTTCAGAGCAGCCAACATGGCAAAAGCAGTCAAATCAGTTGAGCCCCCAGAGTTACGGCCACTACGGGTTAGCAAGTCCAATGACCTCATAACCGCTTCCTATCGGCTTACCCTCAACGAACAGCGGCTGATCTTGGCTGCCATCAGCCGTCTCGACCCGCGCCGGCCAATGCCAAAGCGGGTGGTTGTCACAGCTGTCGACTACTCCGAAATATATGGTGTGAAGCTAAAGCACGCGTACATGCAAATGCGTACCGCAGCTGACGAGCTGTATGAGCGCGATATTGATATCACAGCCTCCAATCGCCGCGACCGCCGGCGTTGGGTCGACGGGGCTACCTACACAGAGGGAGCCGTAGAACTCTCGTTCACCATCCACGTCATGCCCTATCTGACCATGCTCTATAACAAGGTCACGACCTACGACCTACGGCGCGTAGCCAGAGTCGATTCGGTCAACACGCTGCGCATGTTCGAGATGCTGATGCAGTTCCGCAAAACTGGGTGGGTCTACATCGAAGTCGATAAGCTGCGGACTTCCCTTGGCTTGTCAGATGCCTACCAACGCTTCAACAATCTGCGGCAGCGCGTTATTGATCCGGCTGTTCAAGAGCTGCGCCATAAGTGCAGCCTCAATGTTGAATATGAGCTGATCAAGGATGGGCGAACGGTCAAGGCGATCAGGTTCACCTTCCAAGACCTGGCACAGATGCCCTTGCTCCTGGAGATGGAGGATCTGCGTCCAGAGGATGTCGTGATGGAGGAAATGACTGAGGAGGAGTGGTTCTTGTCGCAGCCTATCGGCGATCTTGCGTCGAACTGATAGCGGAATCGCAGGGCTTGGAACAGCAGAGGTTATGGCATTAACGCTCAACCCTCTTTCCCAGCCAGGCGAGTGCCCTTGTTTCGCGACCCATTCCAAAATCATCTGCGGCTCGAGAAGCCGCGCGCCAATTGCCCCTTCCTCAAATGAGGCTTGGTCGGCAAGCTCCTGGCTTCGGCCATCCGGGGTATACAGATCGGCAGTGATGAGCAACCCAAGATTGGCTAAGGTCCTAGCGCCGAATAATCATGGAAAACAGCATGGTCATGCACTACTCGTCCGGGCTGGAGCAGATTGCTTGCGGCCGCAACAACCATAACCTGATTGCCACTTCACACCGTGAGAGTGTCACCTGCAAAAGCTGCCGTAGTTCTGAGGTCTTCCAGTCCACCTGGACGGTGATCGCCGAAAACCCACAAGAACGAGCCACAGGCACCAGTGCCGCTCCATTGCTTGCTGCTGAAGGGCGTGTGCCAAAAGGGCGCGTAAAGGTGGTTACGGCCACTCAAAGCATGCTGGACGTGGACTTGGAGTGTTACGAAGCTTGGCGGAAGAAAACCGCTGCTTTTGAAGAGTGGCGGCAGAGCCTGAATCGTGGCGATCGACTTCCTCGAGGGAGGTTTTTCAAGGGCAAGAAGCCGGGGGGCAATCTCATCGTATTAGACGAGTGCTGGCAAACGCTGAGTTAATCAACGAAAGCCGAGACGGGGCCGGCTTGGCTGGCTTTGATTGATCTTCGAATCTTGCGCCATGAGCGAGTAACCCGTGATATTCAGGGCAAGCTCCATGATAATCGGGGCAGCTCGCAAATAGGGAAGCCGTCACATGGAACTGATCGACAACATCAACACCCTGCTTGGTGAAAACCTCAAAGGTACGCTCAAGCCGGGCTCGAAGCTGAAGATCGCTGCTTCGTGCTTTTCGATCTACGCCTACGTGGCGTTGAAGAAGGAGCTGGAGAGCATCGACTCCCTGGAGTTCATCTTCACCTCGCCGACCTTCGTCCCCAGCGAGGCCAGCGACAAGATCAAGAAGGAGCAGCGCGAGTTCCATATTCCCAAGGCTGAGCGCGAGCGTAGCCTGACCGGCAGTGAGTTTGAAATCCAGTTGAAGAATCAGCTCACTCAAAAGGCCATCGCCAGGGAGTGCGCTGACTGGATACGCCGCAAAGCGATCTTCCGTTCCAATCGTGGCCAGGCTCCGATGCAGCCCTTCATCGGCACACGAGCGACCGCGGGTGACGCCGTCTTTATGCCCGTTCAGGGGTTTACAGCTGTCGACCTGGGCTACCAGAAGGGCAATGCGCTCTCGAACATCGTCACCCGTTTCGATGAGCCGGCCCATACTGGCATGTTCCTCAATCTGTTCGAGCAGATCTGGAGCGACCCGGAGAAGCTTGAGGATGTAACCGCTAGGCTCTGCGACCACATCGATTCGGTCTACAAGGAGAATGCGCCCGAGCGGATCTACTTCCTGATGCTCTACAACATCTTCCGCGAGTTCCTGGAAGACGTGAATGAGGACGTACTACCCAACGACCGCACCGGATACCAGGACAGCCTGATCTGGCAGAAGCTGTACAACTTCCAGCGCGATGCAGCCACCGGCCTGATCAACAAGCTTGAGACCTACAGCGGCTGCATCCTGGCCGACAGCGTGGGCCTGGGCAAAACCTTCACCGCGCTGGCGGTCATCAAGTACTACGAGTTGCGAAACAAATCCGTCTTGGTGCTCTGCCCGAAAAAGCTCGCCGACAACTGGCTGAATTACAACCGCAATCTCAAGACCAACATTTTTGCCAAAGATCGCTTCAACTACGATGTGCTCTGCCACACCGACCTGACCCGCACCCGCGGCGAGTCGCTGGGCATACCGTTGGATCGGGTCAACTGGGGTAACTACGACCTGGTAGTGATCGACGAGTCGCATAATTTCCGCAACAACGATGTCTACAAAGACAAGGAAACCCGTTACCAGCGCTTGATGAATCAGGTGATCCGTCAGGGCGTGAAGACCAAGGTGCTGATGCTTTCGGCCACACCGGTCAACAACCGTTTCAGCGATTTGCGTAACCAGCTGGCCTTGGCCTACGAGGGTGACAGCGACAATCTCAACGACAAGCTGCGTACAGAGAAAAACATCGACGGCATATTTCGCCGCGCTCAGGCGGCCTTCAATGCCTGGTCGATCCTGCCGCTAGAAAAACGTACCGCTGCGGCAATCCTCAACACGCTGGACTTCGACTTCTTCGAGCTGCTCGACAGCGTGACCATTGCCCGCTCGCGCCGGCATATCGAGACCTTCTATAACACCGCCGAGATCGGCAGCTTTCCCGAGCGCCGCAAGCCGTTGTCTTTCCATTGCCCGCTGACCCAGCGTGATGATGTCATTGGCTTCAATGAAATCTTCAACCAGCTGTCGCTGCTCAAACTAGCCGTATATGCGCCGATTAGCTACATCCTGCCCAGCCGGATGAAGAAATACGAAGAGATGTACGACACCGAAGTGGAGGGAGGCAGAGGCAAGCTCAAGCAGGTCGACCGCGAGAAAAGCCTGCAAGCGTTGATGACCACCAACCTGCTGAAGCGACTGGAAAGCTCAGTCGAATCATTCCGCCTGACCCTAAAGAGCTTGCAGGCAACGCACCGCGGCGCGTTAGATAAAATCGCTACCTTCAAGAATACCGGCCTTGCCAGTGACTTCGCTGACGTTACCGCTGCCTTTGAAGATGCCGATTTTGACGACGACAACTTACCGTTGCCCGGCGACATCAGCATCGGCAAGAAGATTCAAATCAGCCTGGAAGACATGGACGTGCCCTCCTGGGAGCAAGACCTTCAGGGCGACCTGGTTTTCATTGATGAGCTGCTGGCTGAAATGGCCAAGGTCACGCCCGCCGATGACGCCAAGCTGCAGCATCTTAAAACCCAGATCACCAGTAAGCTGACCTCGCCGATTAACCCCGGTAATCGCAAGGTGCTGATCTTCACCGCCTTCTCCGATACCGCCAATTACCTGTACGACAACCTTGCCGACTACCTGCTTCATAGCCATAAAGTGCACTCCGGCAAGGTCACCGGCAGCGATGCACCCAAGTCCACGCTGGGCACCATGCCCGGCAGCCGACAAACCTATGATTTTCAGGGGCTGCTTACGCTGTTCTCGCCACGGTCCAAAGAGAAGGCCGCTATCTATCCGGATGAGCCGCGTGAGATCGACATCCTGATCGGTACTGACTGCATCTCCGAAGGCCAGAACCTGCAGGACTGCGACTACCTGATCAACTACGACATCCACTGGAACCCGGTACGGATCATCCAGCGCTTTGGGCGCGTGGATCGGATCGGCTCGCTAAACGCCAGCATCCAGTTGGTCAACTACTGGCCGGATATCAGCCTTGACGAGTACATCAACCTCAAGGAGCGGGTTGAGAACCGCATGATGATCGCTGACGTCACCGCCACGGGCGACGACAACGTGCTCAACGCCCAGGCCAATGACGTGGCCTACCGCAAGGAGCAACTGCGTCGCTTGCAAGACGACGTGATTGAAATGGAAGACATCAAGACCGGTGTATCAATCACCGATTTGGGCCTCAATGACTTCCGCATGGATTTGCTCAACTACATCAAAGCCAATGGCGACCTTGATAATGTCCCCAACGGCATGCATGCGGTCGTGCCGGCACGGCAAGAGCTTGGTCTGCTGCCTGGTGTGATTTTTACCCTGCGTAATCGCAACCAGGGCTCAAGCCTCAATCAACAGAATCGCCTGCATCCCTTCTACCTGATCTATATCAGCCTGGAAGGGCAGATCATCAGTGACCAGACCGAGGCCAAGCGCTTGCTGGATCTGGCCCGCAGTGCCTGCAGGGGGCATGACCAGCCGATTCGCGAGGCCTATCAGCTGTTTAATCAGGCCACCGAGGACGGGCGTAATATGCGTGTCTATTCAAACCTGCTCGATCAGGCCATTCGCTCGATGATCGATATAAAGGAAGAAAAGGACATTGACAGCCTGTTCAGTGGCGGCAGAACCACGGCGCTGGTGGACACCATCTCGGGGTTAGATGACTTCGAGCTGATTACCTTCATTGTTGTTCAAGGCGCGGCATGAGCCAGGCCGACACCCCGCCAGTGCTATTCGGTTTCCCTCCGCAGGCCAGGGTGGCCCGCGTGGTGCCGAAGAACAAAATCTACGCGCACGGGCCGGTTAGCTCGGCGTTGCGCGATAAGTTTGTCGGCCAGGTCGAGCTGATCACCTGGGCCTACAAGCTGGCACCGGAAACCATTAACCTGCCGGCACGGGGCGGTGTGGCGGAAATCCAAGTATTCGACATCACGCAGAAAACTGTCGAGCTGGATGAAGAGATTCTGCGCGTCATTGACCGTGCCATCCCGCTGCCGATCATATTCCAGTTGCACCATGGGCAGCGCACCCGCATGGTGGCGGCTTTCAAGCGCCCCAGCGAAGCCGATGCCAGCAAGTGGGTGATTGACGGTTACTTTGCAGGCAACTGGTTGCCAGCCGATAGCCCGCGTCAGCCCCTGCCTGTGGCGCTGGATCTGCAGGGGCTCTATGAGCAGCTGCTGCGCTGTCTACTACCGAAACCGTCTAGGCCGGGCGAGAGCCTGCCCGAGCAACTGGAGCGCCTAAACCGTTTGCGCAGCTTGCACAGTGAGCATGCCAGGCTGGATGCGCGCCTGCACAAAGAAAAACAGTTCAACCGCAAGGTGGTGCTCAACGCCCAGCTGCGGGAAATCCAAAATGAAATCGCCGAACTGAGCGCCTAAACCTCGGTTCGCGCCAAGCACTTAAGAGATACAGGAAGTCCCATGGACAAGCTGAAAATGCACTCCCCCAACCTGACCGAAGCCAATATCGCCAAGCTGGCAGAGCTGTTCCCCAATTGCATCACCGAAGCACGGGATACTAGGGGTGAGCTGAAAAAGGTTGTCGACTTCGATTTGCTGCGTCAGGAACTCTCTACCTCCTCGGTAGACGGACCGCAGGAGCGTTATCAGCTGAATTGGCCGGGCAAGCGTGAGGCTCTTCTGGCCGCCAATTCTTCGGTTTTCAAAACCCTAAGGCCGAATAGAGAGGAGAGTTTGAATTTTAATGGGACGGACAATATTTTTATTGAGGGTGATAATCTCGAGGCGTTAAAGCTTTTGCAAGAAAATTACCTCGGAAAGATAAAGCTGATATATATAGATCCTCCTTACAATACAGGCAGCGATTTTGTTTATCGGGATGATTTTTCAGAGTCGCAGGCTGAATTCTTGGTGCGTTCAGAGCAAAAAAATGAACTGGGTCAGCAGCTTGTTTTGAATAGCAGTTCAAGTGGACGCTTCCACTCCAGATGGCTCAACATGATGTATCCTCGATTGAAGCTGGCCAGAAACCTACTCCGAGATGATGGAGTTCTACTTATATCAATCGACGAGGCTGAGTCCGCTAACCTTAGAAAACTCTGCGAAGAGATTTTCGGAAGTGAGAACTACGCGGGTGATATTGTCTGGAAAAATAGTAGCAAGAATGATCAGGATTATATATCTGTACAGCATGAATATATTTTTTGTTTTGTGAAGAGCAAAAAAGATAATCTTGGCCAATGGTTGGAAAGAAAGGAAGGCCTTGACGAAATATATAAAGCCTTCGTCGAATTTAAGGCTAAGCACGGTAATGATTGGGCTGCAATTCATAAAGAGGCTCTGGCGTGGTATCGCCAGTTTCCCGAGTCAAACCCGATATACTCTAGCAAGCATTATTCTTGGATGGATGAGAATGGAGTATATTTTCCTGACAATATTTCCGGCCCGAACGTAGGGCAGTATGTCTACGAGCTTCCCCATCCCGTGACTGGGAAGAACGTTAAGCAACCATCTCGTGGTTGGTTTTGCCCAGAAGAAAAGCTGAAAGATCTGGCCAAAAATAACTTGATACATTTTGGTGAGGATGAGTCAACAGTTCCTTGCCTTAAAACTTATCTTAAGAAAACCGAGTATAAAAGTCTCTCGAGTGTTGTATTTAGAGATGGACGAGCTGCATCTAAAAGGTTACGCGCACTTTTTGGAGAGAACATTTTTACCAATCCTAAAGATGAGTTATTGCTTTCATCCCTTATGAAGGCAATCGGAGTCCAGGGGGATGACATTGTTTTGGACTTCTTTGCGGGGTCTGGAAGCACGGGGCATGCTGTCATGAATTTGAATCATGAGCAAAAAAGCTCATGCAGATATATCTTGGTGCAGTTGCAGGAAGATCTGAATGAGACCTACAGGACAGCTACTGGCCTTAATAAGAAAGTCCTCAAGAATGCCATCGAGTATCTAAAGAAAAGAAATAAGCCAGAAGTTTTAAGTGAGATTTGCAAAGAGCGCTTGAGGTTGTGCGGAAAGAACTTCCTGGCTGAAAATTCATTGTTTCAAGAAAATCCGCAAATTGATTTAGGGTTTCGGGTTCTTAAGATCGATACCTCCAATATGAAAGAGGTGTACTACACCCCGGATGCGGTGAGTCAGGACCTGCTTTCCGATCAAGTCGACAATATTCGCGAAGACCGTACGGCTGAGGATTTGCTGTTCCAGGTACTGCTGGACTGGGGCGTGGATCTAGCCCTGCCTATCAGCCAGCAAAGCATCGCTGGCAAGACAGTGTTTTTCGTTGACGGTAACGCATTGGCTGCCTGCTTCGACACCGGCATCGATGAGGCTTTCGTCAAACAACTCGCCGACCATAAGCCTTTGCGCGTGGTATTCCGTGACGCCAGCTTTGCCAGCGACAGCGTAAAGATCAACGTCGAGCAGGTATTCAAGTTGCTGTCGCCGGCTACTGAAATCAAGACGCTTTAAGGGGCCGATATGGACGCTCAAGCCTTGCGTGCGCTGTTGGACAACCTAATTGCGGGTTGGGAAAACGAGGTGGCCGAGTTCAAGCGCGCCGGTAACGATTATTCGACGGACACCATCGGTAAGTATTTCTCTGCCTTGGCCAACGAGGCCAACCTGCGCAATCAGGAGCGCGCCTGGTTGGTGTTCGGCGTCGATAACAATACTCGCAAGGCCGTGGGTACCGACTACCGAGTGAAGCCGGATCATCTGCAAAGCCTGAAAATGCAAATCTCCGATGCCACAGAGCCCAGCATTACCCTGCGCAACATTCACGAGCTGTTGCTGAATGAAGGGCGAGTGCTGCTGTTCGAAATCCCTGCTGCGCCGTTGGGGTTACCGATTGCCTGGAAGGGCCATTACTACGCCCGTGCGGGTGAAAGCCTGACGCACTTGGGCCTGGATAAGCTTGATGAGATTCGCCGTCAGGTTGGTGCTGCCGACTGGTCGGCGCAGCCTGTTGTCGGCGCAACGCTTGATCACTTGGACGCCAATGCGCTGTCTCGGGCGCGGGAGTCTTTCGCTAAAAAGTACGCTAACCGGTTTACCGCCGATGAGGTCAAACAGTGGTCAGATTCGACCTTCCTTGATCGGGCCAAACTGACCCGCGATGGCCAGATCACGCGCACTACGCTGTTGCTACTGGGTAAGCTCGAAGCTGCCCATCTATTGTCGCCGCATCCAGCCCAGATGACCTGGAAACTGGAGGGCAGTGAGCGAGCTTATGAGCACTTCGGGCTGCCGTTTTTGCTGAATAGCAGCGGCCTGTACCAGAAGATCCGCAATATCCAGATCCGCATCCTGCCGGAAGACCAGTTGCTGGCTATTGAGCTGGCCAAGTACGACCAGAAAATCGTGCTGGAAGCTTTGCATAACTGCATCGCTCACCAGGACTACAGCCGTAATGGTCGCATCATCGTCACCGAGTACCCTGACCGGTTGGTGCTGGAGAACGAAGGGTCGTTTTTCGAAGGGCAGCCGGCCGACTACATTTCCGGCTCAAAAACCCCCCGGCGCTACCGTAATCCGTTCCTGGCTCAGGCTATGGCTGATCTGAACATGATCGATACCATGGGTTATGGCATCCATGAGATGCACCTGGGGCAAGCGCGGCGCTTCTTCCCGATGCCAGATTACGATCTGAGCGAGCCAAAATCAGTAAAGATGACGATTCATGGCCGTGTAGTAGACCAGGCCTACAGCCGCCTGTTGATTCAAAAGACCGATCTGGCGCTTGAGGACATTCTGGCGCTCGACCGCGTGCAGAAGAAGCTGCCGCTGGATGCTGCGATGGTTAAGCACCTTCGTAAAGCTGGGCTTATCGAGGGACGAAAACCCAACCTGTACGTCTCTGCCAGCGTTGCCAAGGCTACAGCCAGTAAAGCTGAGTACATCCGCACGCGCGGCCTAGATGATGGTCACTACAAGCAGCTGATCATCGATCTGTTGACTCAGTTTGGCTCTGCCACCCGCCAGGACATTGATCGCTTGCTGTTGAGCAAGCTGAGCGATGCGCTGGATGAGCAGCAGAAGCTGAATAAGGTTGGCAATCTGCTAACCAGCCTGCGGCGGGCTGGGCTCATCACGAACAGAGGCCCGCGCAAGGCACCGCTCTGGGTACTTGCAGAATAAATGCAGAATAAATCGTGCTGCGCTGCAAGATAAATGCAGAATAAATTTATGGTAAGCAACTGATTCAAAAGGGATTTAGCCTTATTTTTCGCTTGCAAACCCTTGGGTCAGTCAGGAATTGTGCATGAAACTGAAATTTAAACAGCAGCCGTACCAAACGCATGCAGTCGACGCTTTTGCCGATTGCTTTGCTGGTCAGCCGAAATCCTCGGGCGTGACCTATCGCATCGACCCCGGAGCAAATCCTGAAAAGCCTGTCACGCCGCAGCAGATTGACCTCTACGGCGCGCAGAACTCTGCTGAGCCAACCGAGGCCGGCTTCAAGAATGCCGAACTGGCACTTAGCCCAGTTCAGTTGCTTGAGAATATTCAAGCCGTGCAGCGTCGGCAGAACCTGCCGCTTTCCCCTGCATTGGAACGGGACAACAAAACCGGCTGCCCGATCAACCTCGATATCGAGATGGAAACCGGTACCGGCAAGACCTATTGCTACATCAAGAGCATGTTCGAGCTGAACAAGCGCTATGGCTGGAGCAAATTCATCGTCGTGGTGCCGAGCATTGCCATCCGTGAGGGCGTGTACAAGTCGCTGCAGATTACCGCCGAACACTTCCTGGAGAGCTACGGCAAGAAGGCACGCTTCTTCATCTACAACTCCAAGCAGCTGCACAACCTGGAGAGCTTTTCCTCGGATGCGGGCATCAACGTTATGGTCATCAATGTCCAGGCGTTCGCTGCCCGTGGTGCTGATCAGCGGCGGATTTATGAAGAGCTGGATGACTTCCAGTCTCGCCGGCCTATCGACGTGATCAAGGCTAACCGGCCGATCCTGTTTCTCGATGAACCACAGAAGATGGAAGGTGCCAAGACGCTGGCTTCCTTCAGCGAGTTCAACCCGCTGATGATCGTGCGCTACTCGGCCACCCACAAAACCGAGTACAACAAAATCCATCGCCTCGATGCCCTGGATGCCTACAACCAGAAGCTGGTGAAGAAGATCAGCGTACGCGGGATAACGCTCAAGGGGCTGACTGGCACAAATGCTTACCTGTTCCTGCAAGACATTGAAGTCTCGACCAACAAGCCACCCATGGCGCGGGTGGAACTAGAGATCAAGCAAAGCAGTGGCATCAAGCGCGTCATGCGCAAGCTCGGTCGAAACGACAATCTGTACGATCTGTCCGGCGGTCTGGATCAGTACAAAGATTACGTGGTGGCCGACATCGACGCCCGCATCGACACGCTGAGCTTCACCAACGGCGTAGAGCTGGTCGCAGGCGAGGCAGTGGGCAATGTGGATGAGGCCGCCATGCGCCGCATCCAGATCCGCGAGGCAGTCAAGGCGCACTTCCTGAAAGAGATGATGTTGTTCAGCAAGGGCGTCAAGGTGCTGTCGCTGTTCTTTATCGACGAGGTGGCTAAATACCGCCTGTACGATGAAACCGGCGAAGTGTCGGGGGAGTACGCGCAGATCTTCGAGGAGGAGTACAACGCCTACCTCACCGACGTAATGACGCTGGAAGACACGCCCTATAACCGTTACCTCAAGGGCATCCAAGCCCGCCAGACGCACAATGGCTACTTCTCTATCGACAAGAAGAGCAAGCGCCTGGTTGATCCGTCGGTGGGCAGAAAAGCAACTGAGACCGACGACGTCGATGCCTACGACCTGATCCTCAAGGATAAGGAGCGCCTGCTGTCCTTCGATGAGCCGGTGCGCTTTATCTTCTCTCACTCGGCGCTGCGCGAAGGTTGGGATAACCCCAACGTCTTCGTGATCTGCACCCTGAAGCACAGCGACAACAGCATCTCCCGCCGTCAGGAAGTAGGGCGCGGCATGCGCCTGGCCGTCAACCAGTCGGGTGATCGTATGGATGACCCGGCTACCGTGCACCAGATCAACGAGCTGACGGTGGTGGCCAGCGAAAGCTACAAGGATTTCGTCAGTGCGTTGCAAAAAGACATCAGTGACTCGCTGTCAGCACGACCGCGTATCGCTGATGAGAAATACTTCACTGGGAAGGTCTTGCAGACATCCAGCGGCGATGTCGAAGTCACGCCGCAACTGGCCAAGCAGATCTACAAATACTTGCTGAAGAACGACTACACCGACGATAACGATCAGATCACCCTGACCTACCATGAGGCCAAGCGTGAAGAGCAATTGGCCGAGCTACCAGCAGAGCTGCAGCCTTATGCCGAGCAGGTCTTCCAACTGATCGACAGCGTATTTAGCGCTGCGCAAATGCCGGAGATCAGTGATGACCGCAAGGCCAAACAAAACCCGCTGAACTCGAATTTTGAGAAGAAAGAGTTTCAGGCGTTGTGGAACAAGATCAACCGCAAAGCTGCTTACACCGTACACTTTGAAACCGGCGAGCTGGTGGAAAAGTGTGTGGGAGCGTTGGATGCGGAGCTGCGGGTCAAGCCGATGCTGTACATCATCGAGCGAGGCAGTCAGTTGGAAAATGCCAGCTTCGATGACATGAAGAGTGGCACGGCCTTCAAGGTCGATGAAAGCTCAACCGAGAAGTACACGCACTCCGTCCATTCGGCGGTGAAATATGACCTGATCGGCAACCTGGCGGAAGCCACTCAGCTCACGCGCAGCACCATTGTAGGCATCCTCAAGCGCTTGAATGTTGCCGTGTTCAGCCAGTACAAGACCAACCCGGAAGACTTTATCGCCAGGGCAGGTACGTTGATCAACGAGCAGAAGGCCACGGCCATCGTTGAACACATCGCTTACGATCCGGTGGACGAAACCCACAGCTCAGACATCTTCACCGCCGAGAAGCCTCGGGACGATTTCAGTAAGGCTTTTGAAGCCAAGCACCACGTCTACGATTACGTGTTCACCGACTCCAACATCGAGCGGAAATTCGTTCAGGAGCTGGATGCCAGCACCGAGGTTGCGGTGTACGCCAAGCTACCAAAGAGCTTCTTCATCCCTACCCCGGTCGGCAACTACAACCCCGACTGGGCGATTGCCTTCCAGGAGGGCAAGGTGAAGCATGTCTACTTCGTCGCTGAAACCAAGGGATCGATGTCTTCACTTGAACTGCGTGACATCGAGAGATCCAAAATCGCCTGCGCCCGAAAATTCTTCGCCAAAATCACCTCGGATCAGGTGAAGTACCAGGTGGTGGATGGGTATGGAAAGCTGATGGAATTGGTAAAGTAATCAGCGAGAATCAAATTGCCGCGGCATAAGAACTGCACTAAGTTTGCGGTACAGATAAAGCACTTAGTCCGCACCTCTCGCAGCTGCACCCGGCTGCTCTCCGGCTTGGGATTTTTCCGGCTGGTGAGACGCTGAAGGCATCACCACGGAGGCGATGCCATGCAGCTTTTCGAACACACCCCCGATGCCAACCCCGTAATCCATTGCGACATCCTCGACCAGTTCTATGCGCCGGTCCAATTCGATGCCCTGACCCTGCTGGCCAGCGAGTTCGAGGGCACCAAGGCCCGGATCATCGAGGTGCATGACATCATCAGCCAAGAGCATGTTTGTGGCGTGATGGGCTTCTTCTTCAATGGCAACGGCAGCGACAAGTACGGGCACAACGCCTCGCTGCGCCACCTCAGTTCCTTCACCGAGATTTTCCACCTGGATGGGGCGCTGTGCGAGCTGACGGCGACCTTTTGGGATAAGGCACTGCGCCAGACCGATCTGCTTGAGTACATGCCACAGGCTCGACGCACGCAATGGCACGAGATCCTGAACGCCTGGCGTGCCCACGGCTACAAGCGCGGTGCAAACCCCGAGATGGACATGCCCGACTTCAACCTGGATAACCTGCGCGCCACCGTGCAGGGCCTCTTGGCTCGTCGCGCTGAGTTTCTGGCCGAGCGGGTCGACGGGATTTTCCGTGGTCTTTCCCGGGCGCATGTAACGAATGTGCCAGAGGGTTTCTCCAAACGCATGATCATGAGCCACGTCTACAACGACTGGGGCTCGACCGATAGTGGTCGAGAGGGGGTGATTCACGACCTGCGCATGGTGATCGCCAAGTTCATGGGCCGTGACGACCCGTGTCGATCGTCTACAGGACGCCTACTCACGACCGCGAAAGCGGCCCGGGGCGAGTGGATTGAAGCTGACGGCGGGGCCTTCAGAATACGGGCGTACAAGGTGGGGACGGCTCATTTGGAGGTGCATCCAGAAATGGCATTCCGCCTCAATAGCGTGCTGGCCTACCTCCACCCTGCCGCTATCCCTGAGTCTTTCCGTAAGCGACCGGCTCGTCCCAAAGCCTGTGGCTTCCGGAGTAAGGCCCTCTTCGAGCGGCCATTCTCGAACGCTGTGGCGGCCATTCTGGCCAGCATGGAGCAGTACCGAAAAATGGTGAAGTCCAACAGCTTCCGCCGGGAGTATGACCATATTCCAGTGCGTAACGCGGTGTCGATCCCCTTCTCTTCCAGGGAGCAGAGTAAGCACCTCTTGGCCGAGGTCGGAACTGTGATGGAGGCGCTTGGCGGAGTGTTGGCTTGCTGCAGCGAACACTCTCGGTTCACCTATTGGCAGTTCGATTACGATTCGCTGGATCTGATCCACGAAGTTGCGGCCCTGGGTTTTATCCCAGACCAAAAGAGCCACCAGTTTTACCCTAGCCCTGCAGCAGTTGCGGAGCAGCTAGTCGACTGGCTGGATATAGGCCTGT
>JAWWDH010000001.1:0-103020 GCA_033720015.1 Pseudomonas sp. | reverse complement strand
GTGATGGCCGGTTCCAGGATGTAATGGCGGCCATTGATTTCGCGCGCTTCCTTGCCTTCGGCGACCGGGGTGCCGTAGCCGGTGGCGGTGAAGAAGGCCGGGATACCGGCGCCACCGGCGCGTAGTTTCTCCGCCAGGGTGCCTTGCGGAGTGAGTTCGACCTCCAGTTCGCCATTGAGCAGCTGCCGCTCGAACAGGGCGTTCTCGCCGACATAGGAGGCGATCATCTTGCGGATCTGCCGGTCCTCCAGCAGCACGCCGAGACCGAAACCATCGACCCCGCAGTTGTTCGACACTACGGTCAGGCCGCGCACGCCGAGGCGGCGGATTTCGCCAATCAGATTCTCCGGAATGCCGCACAGGCCAAAGCCGCCGGCCAGCACGGTCATGTTGTCGGTCAGGCCGGCCAGGGCCTCTGCGAAACTGCCTACCCGCTTGTCGAGTCCACTCATATCGCTGCGCCTCTTGTAATTGTCGGTTCGGCAGCCGTGCCGCCAGAAAACCAGTGAGAGCTTCACCGCTGCGGACTGATTTGTTAAGTTTGTTTTTCTAAGCCATTAATCAGAAAAACAAACCAATGACCATCAAGCAATTGCGCGCTTTCCTCGCCGTGGCGCAGAGCCTGAGCTTCGTCCAGGCGTGCGCGCGTCTGCATCTGTCCCAACCGGCGCTGAGCCTGGCGATCAAGAACCTGGAGGAATCCCTCGGCGGCCCGTTGCTGGTGCGTACCACCCGCAGTGTCAGCCTGACCCCGGAAGGTGAACTCCTGCTGCCGATCGCCCGGCGCCTGCTGGCCGATTGGGACAACACCGAGGAATTGCTGCGTCAGCATTTCACCCTGCAACTGGGCAAGATCGCCATCGCCGCCATGCCGTCCTTCGCCGGCAACCTGCTGCCGGCGGCGCTCAAGGCCTTTCGCGATGCCTACCCACGGGTCAACGTGGCGGTGCATGACGTGATCAATGAGCAGGTGGTGGAGATGGTGCGCGACCGCCGCGTCGAACTGGGCGTGGCCTTCGAGCCGGCGGCGCTTGACGGCCTTCAGTTCACCCCGCTGTACAACGATCGCTTCGTCGCCGTGGTGCCCGCCATTGGCGCGCTGGCCGGCAAGGACGCGCTGAGCTGGGCGGATCTGCTGACCGAACCTTTTATCGCCTTGCAACGTCCTTCGGCTGTGCGCCTATTGCTGGAGGAGAGCATCGCCGCACGCTACGGCAAACTGCCGGTGGCATTCGAGAGTCATCAACTGGCAACTGTGGGGCGCATGGTCGCCGAGGGTTTGGGGGTAAGCGCGGTGCCCAGTCTATGCCTACGGCAGATGGAGGAACTGGGCGCGCGCTGCCTACCCCTGAGCGAGCCTCAGGTGGAGCGCCGCGTCGGACTGCTGCACCTGGCCGGCTATCAGCTGTCCAGCGCGGCGCAGGCCATGGGTGAGATGCTGCTGACACAGGCTTTAGCTTCCGAGGGAGCATGTCATCCCTGTTAGGGAGGGGCGGTCGCTGCCGACGCCTTATTAACCCGGGTGCCGACGCTAAGTTGACCCACCCCAGCAGTCTGAAAAGCGAAATGCAGCAACGAGTTCGGCGTTCGAAACAGGGTCAATGAAACTCCGGTACGTGGGTCAAAAGCGCATCGGCGGCAACAGACGGCCCCCGTTGGTATTCCTACGCCGAAAACTCCTGGTGAACTCCAGGAGCAACTGGTGGGCCGGCTTCCCGACCAGCTTCGGCACCTGACCACAGTTGTCGTTCTCGATGTTTCCATTGCATCAGTTGCTGCTGCGGAACGAAAGGAGGAACAGTTCTTGGTGGATAAAGCAGAAAGGCGAGCTGAGCGGCAGGCAAAGCGGCAGGCAAAGCAAAAGGTGCCGAGAAAGCCTGGTTCATCTGACAAACCGGCTGATCAGTGCCGCAGCTAAGGTTGAGTTTATCGGCGAACACATCGCCGCATTGCATCGAGTTGCTGTCCGAGACACAACTAAGCGCGAGCATCGTTGCCCTTGCTGAGGCGGTGGAGCATGTATTTTGTTAATGTATCCGTAAGTACTGGCCCGTTCTGCTCGAGGGGCGGGGCGCTCTAGCGCGGACAGCTAGCACCGTGCGCCAACGAGCTTTGACTATAAGGAAATGGCATGACCAGTGATGAGCTTTATGTCTCCGTCGACGTCGAAACTTCCGGGCCGGTGCCGGGTATTTATAGCTTGCTTTCAATCGGGGCCTGTCTTGTTGCAGAACCTGCCAATTCTATTTATCTCGAGCTTCAGCCTGATGGTTCAAAGCATGATCCAGAGGCAGTGGCCGTGACAGGCTTTGATCTGAAAAGGCTGGAAAGCGAGGGGCTTAGTCCGCAGGTAGCGATGCTCAAACTTGAGCAATGGCTAACCCAGGCATGCCCAGCAGGGCAGAAAGCCATTTTCGTAGGCCTTAATGCTCCATTCGACTGGTCATTCATCAACTACTACTTCCACAAGTATGTTGGGGCAAACCCCTTTGGGTTCACTGCAGTCGACATAAAGGCGTATTACATGGGGGCTACGGGCTGCCGCTGGAAGGAAACTAAATCCTCCCTAATGACAGCTCGGCTCAAGCCCCAAAGCTCACCGAACCATAACGCATTAGACGACGCACGATTTCAGGCAGAGCTATTCGCGCTAATGCTGGCAGAAGGGCGCAATCGCTAATCTGGCCTGTTATCCCTGACAGCTTCAACATAGCGCCCCTCCCTGAAAGACCAAGCCTTTATGCCTTCAGGGCTGTTGGCGTTGCCCACGATGATTGCCATTGGATGTGGCAGATCCCGTGTGTAGCGCGCAGCAAACCTGGAAAAACTCCCGATATCGGTCGGGGAGATCATGGGAATGCTTTGCGGATGTGTATGCCAGTAACCCACCAGGCGGAGCCCTTCAGCGTTGGCACGCTCTATCTCATCCCGGCAGCGGCGGGCATTCAATTCCAGCCAAGTCCTTCCAGCCCGATCGTCTCCATGAGGGGGCGTGGCCAAGGCAAGCACCAATCCGGTTGAGCTAGAAGGGTCTACAAATAGCTGTCCCCCACGCTCCACATCAAACTTCCGTTGGCGATAGCGCTCTAGCAGGCTCGCGACGTCCTGCGATACCAACAGATGAGTGTCCACCCCAGGCCAGCCCCATCGCCAGGCAATTGCCGTCATTGAGCTTTCTCCATTTGCGCCGGCCAACTTCGCTCCAACTGGGCCTGCTGCATTCCAGCAGGTAACTCAGGCCCAAGGTACTTCCCTCCCAGAGTCGCCACATCGTGGGGTCTGTTGATGCTGCTGACCCAGACCGGACTTTCGATGTCACCACTCAATGCCCGTAACGCAGCTTGAGAAACCATAGAAGCAATATTCACCATCCCCAGAGAACCTCCTGGGATGAAACTCTCTCCGCAGGCGGGAAGGGCGATGACGCCGCCTCCCGGCCATTCGGTGAACTTATGCCTAAAATCACCGTTCTCCATGAACATGTCTCGGGCATCGAATGCACCAGATGGGGCAAGCAGCACGTGTCCCACCTGCGTATGTGGCTCACTCCAGGCCTGGAGTAGGCACCATGAGGTGCCATTCGACTTGGATCTCCAGAGAGCCACCTCCGATGGCCAATCAGCAGTGGTGACCACCACCAAATCCGCTTGTTCAAATACCTTGGGATTCTTGTACATCACCACTTCAGCGAAGGTTGAGAATGCAGCGACCTCTGTGGTGGGTAAGTCTTTGCGGATTCGCTCGTGGAGCGCTTCGGCCTTTGCCCGCCCTAAGTCATCTGCCCCGAGAACATGCCTGCCAAGATTCGCCGACACCAGTTGGTCGTGATCAATGAGTGTCAGATGCCCAACCCCCGAGCGTGCCAACTGCAGGGCAACCGTACTACCCAGCGAGCCCACCCCGACACAAACTACGCGAGCACTTTCCAGGCTCTGGGCCACACCGCTGAGGTCGCGGGATAAAATCTCGGTCCGATCCAGCACGTCCAGTGTCGTTGCGCGGATGAGAACAGGGGGATAAGTGACCGCAACTGCTGGCCGGCGTCGCGCTGATCGCAAATAAAACTTTGACCCGCGATCCAGCTGAGGGCCGTGGGTGCGCACGTTGAGACAGTAGATCGGGGTACTGGCGTCTCCAGGAAGCTTCAAGGCGATCCAGCGGTTAGTTAGCGAACCTCGCTCATTGAACCAAGCCAACAGCTGCGCGCAATCATCGGGATCAAGATGAGGAGCGAGCCATGCGAGCAATAGTTCAGGGGCTGGAATGCGTAGATCTGGATAGCTTTGAAGCTTTGCATAGAAGCCAGGTGCCTCCGGCGCACGCATGATCGGGGATCGGCCAATCGTTCGTGTGCAGTGCCTTTTTAGTGATGACACATCTGTCGCTAACCAGACTGTTTCTTGGCCAGACGGCAAAGCTTGGCGAGGATCACTTAAGGCAAATAGCCTTGAGGCCGCCTGAGGGCGATCCAGAAGGATGAGGTTCTGTAGCGATAGGCCGTGCTGCCTGGACCAGTAGGACGTGATTTCGCGTTGAAATTCGGCATCCCGAACAGCCGCGCATGATCCCATCTTGGACAAGTTCACGATCTTGCCTAATCGAGACAAGCTATCTGCCACGACAGACTCAGGAGAGCCCATCACCGGGCGTTCCTGAAAGCCATGCAGGCACAGCCCAACTTCCATGGCGTGGGGCCATATAAGCCACGGCGAGGGCTCGACAATGAGCCTTAAGCCTGCGCGGGGAAAATTCGTCGGAAAGCTGATGCGCAGCCGCCGCTCTGTCCCCGTGTAGTCAACTGGCAGAGGAAAATAGTAGCTCGAAGCTTCGTCAGCCCGCGTGGGGGCAGGCTGAAGAAGTGCAAGTGCAGCGTCTTCACCGAGAGCGCCTCGCAGCGCGGCTATGCCCCGCTGCAGAAGCGTGTTTGCCTGATCAACCAAGACGCTCAACCGGCTTCACGTCCTCCTGAGAACTCGCTGTCCCACTGACACCTCCAAACAGTGCGCCCATTGACGTAGAGTTTCGGGTGGTTCCGTCCGAGCGGCCAGGCATCGTCCAGTTGGACGGAATTTCGCTGTTCACTGCCGAGATGAACGCTGGGCTCATGCCAAAGTTTTCCTTAACTGCCTTGGCAAAAGCCTCCGCGGAATCGAAGCTCTCAAGCCCCAATGACACAGATGCACTGGCATTCGAGTGCCAGTCTTGGAAAGCCCGGCGGTAGCGATGCCCCTCACTCGGTCTATTCCATTTCTCAGCGAAGTTTTCACCGCTGTCTGCTGGGTTGCAGACCAAGCATTCGTTCCCCCGGTGTTTGACGTGATCCGGCATCCTCCGGACGATCTCGAGGATCGCATCCAGCGGCCTTAGCGGTTTCGACTGAGACTCTTTCGCCACGTCAAGGTAGGCGTGAGTGGCGAGTGTTGTGATGACTGCCGAAATAGGTCGGCAGTCCTCATTCTTCGTTCTGATGGCCCACTCATCACGATGCCGCTTCAGCAGCTTGATCGTTGCCCGAAGTGGGTCTTGATCGAGGTACTCCTCATACTGAGGCAACGGATCCTGAGTGGCGGCATCAACGGTGCGCTGACTTTTCGCGACAGCTAGATGCTCCTCCAAGGAAATCGTCTGGGTTGAAGCGACCTGCAGCCAATTGGAGTAGGGGATGGGGCTGCTCGCCTTCCATCCTGTCTCCCGGTCTGGAACTTCCAGCTTACCTTCGCCATTGCCTTGAGAGTTCCCATTGATGGCACGCGCTGGCGTGACATCGATATGGAATCCGGGGTTTTCGTCGGCATAGACGATCCGAATGCCGCGACGCAGCGGCTTGATTTCCTCCTGTACACGGCTACCAGCCCTGAATCGCTCCTCGATAGCATCCAGGACTTCTTGAGCTCCCGCCCCCTGGGCATGTGGAAGCCAAATGATGGCGTCCGCATCGATGGTGTCCAAATCTTCGGGAGCGCCAGAAACGGGTTTGATCGTCGTTTTCAGGCGCATGGAGCCCTGAACAAAAATATGCGCCTCCGCCAGTAGCGGATTGTCGGATGCAGAAAGGATCTTCTCCAACTGGGAGTATCGATCGTTGATCTTCTCGTACTGCGCTTCCGACAGTGAGATCTCCCTTGCTGCGCGGAGCAGAAAGTGTTCCCAACTCCCTCGCTTGGTCTGTTCATTGCTCATGGACATCAACGGACCTCCTGGGCCTGAAGGCCCAACTGTAGTGTTGGCGTGAACCTGTTTTGGTTGTCTTTATCTCGATCGAAAATCAGGTAAGGATGCTGGTGTTGCGTGGTAAGCAAGGCACCGAACTCAATCGCCAAAGCAGCTGGAATCGCCGCGAACACATGAATTGTGTCCGCCGTCGCGGCCTCAAGTCGGCTCAAGTGCATTTGTAGGGCGTCGCGAAAAGCGTGAATCACGCGACGGTTCTGAACCATCGCGTAACTGGGTTCTGGGATGCTTAGCTCTGCGATACGTGCGCCAGGTAGTGCCTCCTCGACGTCGCGAAGCGGGACCTGAGCGGAGATAGACAGTACCAGTGCAAGCGGGCCATCCCCAACCGCCCGGGGGGTGAACAAAAACTCCGGCGGCTCAGCTGACTGATTAGGCCAACGTAGTTGATGCTCGCGATTGAAGGAAAAGAGCAGGCGTTTAGAGCGGTCGCCTATAGCCTGTCCCAATAGCATTAGCGCTGGAATATCAGCCACACCCACGACAGCCAGCGCAGGCGCGTCGCCATAAGTACCCCCACGGCGTTTCAGTTGCTGCTCCAGGTCGTGCTGGATGTCGTCCTTGATTTTCTGCCAATAGAACGCATCCCTGCCACGAGGTCCGGGAGGCGGGAAGGTGATCTTGATGGGATGGTCGAAGGCCGTTAGCCCCTCGGAAGACATTGCAGTCAGCAGATCGCGAACGGAAATGTCATTGCTCGTCGCGAAGTGCTGGCTCTGAACGATTACGGGAATTGCCCGGCCGCCATCGGGCGTTGTAGCCGCGAGGCGGATGCGTTCGAGGTAGGCCTGGTGCAGGCCACTCAAGTCATTTTCCGGGTAGCCATCCGCGTCACGATCAATCTTGTCGTGGCAGCCCGGACACAAGAGCATGAGGTTGGCGCAGTCGTTCGTGAGACCCTGCGCCTTTGCTTCGTCATGAGCCTTACGCCCTCGCGGGCCTTGAGGGCTGGCCGGTAGGATGTGGGCAACCTCACCCCACCTCATCGGCTTGCCTGCGCGATAGTCGAACGTGAGATCGGTGCCGCATAGCTCGCAGTGGCCGGCAGCCTGAGTCCAGACGATTCGTTTCGTTTCGTCGTTGGTGTTGTAGCGCCCATTCACGGGTTTGAGCTTTCCTTGTTCGTCCAACTCGGCGTACCCCCTGGTACATCGATGTTCTTGGCTAGCAATGGCCAAACGGAATCAAACTTAGGTGGTTAGCTCCAAGGGGAGGGTTACGGCAGCTTTCCCCAAAGCGGAACTGCCCTGCTAGTGAAAAGGGCAGCGAGCATTGCTCGCCGGTCCCGTTGTTTACTCTCTGATGTCCTCATTTCCCGTGGGGGCCAATGGTCTTGCCCTTTACCGTGAGCCAGCCTTGGTTGGCTGGCGCCGCTGTCTCCCCAGGCAGCGGCGGCGCACCGAGACGGTGCGCCGTTTCAACATTTAGTGAAAAAATTTCAATGTTTGTTGAAAACCTACGCCTTGAGTCTCTACTTCCCGATGAAGTAAAGAGCTTGACCCTTATTGATGATGGTAGCGGGGACCGAGTTCTTACGGAGCTTCTGACCTGGGTGATACATATAGAACCATTCAGGCAGGATTTTGGACATTTGAGTCATCGCTTCTAGGGTCGTTATGTCGTTTTTCATTCCGTCAACCGTGTATTGCGCGTTGAGAATGAAGATCGGCCCGTATGCCTCGGTGGCACTTATAAAACTCGGGGGCATCGTGGCGCTGTCGGCAAACTGCACGGGAGTTTCCTTCACGAAAGCAGCGGGACTATCGTAGGCCTTCCCATGACCGGATGGGTACTTACCCACCAGGGGTTTGAGCTTGGAGCGGGTTTGAGGAAAAGCTTTGACCCGCGCCTCCTCAACGAGCTTCAGCACCAAGGCAGAAGCTTCCTCGGGCGAGTTTGCCAGAGTGGTGGGTACCCAAGCCGCCGTCTGGTAGGTGTGAGCTGGGTCGCTCGATCCACCGAGGAGGAAGAGACCAACCCCTAGGCCAAGAGCTGCATTGCTGCTGACGCCAGATGGAGGCGACG
Organism: Pseudomonas sp.; assembly: GCA_033720015.1. GTDB lineage: Bacteria > Pseudomonadota > Gammaproteobacteria > Pseudomonadales > Pseudomonadaceae > Aquipseudomonas. The sequence goes on along the minus strand of JAWWDH010000001.1, from coordinate 94,764 downwards.
TATAGCCGCCTGCTGCAACAGCGACATCGGCCACAGCCGAGCCGCCTGCACTCGGGCTTGCGGTGATCGGGCCGGATGCAACCAGCTCGCGCGGAACATCACGCTGACCACTGATGTTCATGGCGGTAAGGACATGCATGGCATCAGACCATTTTTCCTTCGGTACATCCTTCGGATCAGGCAGTTGCACGGTGGTAGCCATTGGCGCGGAAGAGCACCCGACCAAGAGGGCAACAGCTGCTGTCAGGAGGCCGGCGCGGATCGCCGCACTATGGTTCTTCATGGTGAAACTCCTTGTTTCGTTTGGCATAGGTTACCGGCTTCGGCGCGAATCCCAAGCGAGGCCGAGTGACTGGAGATGTGTTGTCAGGAGAAAATATCGTTCTGTATGTGCTGGAAGAACTCCTCACGGTAGGTCTATTGCACCTCTGGGGCAGACAAACCCAAGGCTAAAAAAAGCCCATCATATGGATGGGCAAAGGCTCTGTCAGTTATGTGCCTAGTGATGGTAAGCACCAAGCCGCTCCAGGAAAACCGTGGCGTTGTGGCCGCAATCCGACAGCTCGAACATTGCACCGCTTCCCCGGTTCACAGCGAAAAAAACTCCCTTGGACTCGATCAAGTCAAACCCCCGACCTGCCAGAAGGTTGTGCAGCTCTGTCCAGCTCTTGGCATTGCGAAGCTTGGCGAAAAATATCGCTCGTGATTCGACCATCGCCTCCACATTGCGAGCGCCCCCCATGCAGGCAGAGGCGTCCGAGGGCTGGTGTTCATCAAGCTGACCCTGGGAATCCTCAGCAAACGCTAAGAGAGATGAAAGCGACCCCATGAATTGGGAGTGCTTAGCCATCGACCGGCTTCTCCTGGATGGGGCTCATGGCTGGCTGGGTGCGCTGCTCGATGAGTTGGCCAATTGCCTGGAGCAAGGCCTGGGGCTGCTGAGCGCCTTTGACCAGGATCTGCCGGCCGGTGGTGTTGTCGACTACCACAGTGGCAGGGGTCCCAGTCACGCCCAGCGCGGTGCCCTTGTCCATTTGCTCTTTCACCAGCTGCTTGTAACGACCGCTATCCATGCATGACCGGTAGGCTTCCGGCTTGACCCCTACTTCTCGAGCCAGCAGCTCGATGTCATCGTAGCCCTGGCCGTTCATAGCGCTGCGGCCAAACCACTCGCCTGTGAATGCCCAGAAGGCCTTGTTGCCAGCTTCCTCCGCGATGCACTCAGCAGCGTGGGCTGCTTTGTCGGCCGCAGGGTTGTGGAATGCCAGCGGGTAGTGCTGCCACTCCCAGTTGATCTTACCGCCGGCCTGTTCGACCAGTTGCTTGGGGGTGTCGTGGAAGCGTTTACAGAAACCGCATTCAAGGTCACTGAATTCGACCAGAGTGAAGTCGGCATTGAGGTCGCCGTAGATGTGCTTGCCAGGCTTGTTGAGCGCGGCGGCATTAGCCCACGGAGCCAGAATCTGTTCCTTGCGTGCGGCGATACGGGCCTCTTCCTCGTTCGCCAGATGGCTGGCAATCGCGGCGGGCAACTGAGCGGTAATGGCCTGCTGGGTCAGGTGGTAGGAAACGCCGATCGCAATGGCTGCACCTGTCAGTGATGCAGCAGTGGCAATGGCCCAAGTGGATATATTCGCGTGCATGGTGATCACCTGACCTGGTTCAAGAGGGTGGGTTGCAGGCGCAACGGAACATCCTTCGGAGTGCCCATGACGAGGATCTCCCATTCCTCGTAGGTGAGCCGTTCGGCCCCCTTGCAGAGCTTGTTGCGCACCTGGATGTAGTCGTTGACGGTGCCTTTGCTGTTGGCGAGGGTGTAGATACTGTGGCTTTCGGCAGTTTCAGCCGGGGTCATGACGGTTACTGGCGTCTTGGCCTCGTCCGCGGCCTGCGGGCAAGTGCTGGCTACCAGGGACGGTGGCACGCTGATGGAGGCGGTGACATCCTGAGCCTTGTACTGAAGCTCAGGGTGGAGCTTGCCGTATCGCGTTTCCAGAGCATCTGGGCTACCCAGGACAGGCTGGTAGGCCGGTTTGCGCAGGGCAGCACCGCCGCGGCCCGAGTGGCCCCAGCTGGTGTGATGATCGCGCATGTCAGGCGCGAAGGCGCTCACTTCGAAGGGCGTGCCGGTCAACTCCGGCTGGGCGGGGGCTTTGTCCATACTGGAGCAGCCGGTTAGCACAGCAACGCCGGCAGCGAGCGCTACTGGCAGGAGCGAGCGAACGAATGGCATGGGGTAATCCTCAGACGGTTGGTCGAGCGTATTCTGTCTATCTGGGCAGCTGCTGTGCCGGCCAAATGTGCAAGAAATTGGTCAGATAAACCTTCCGTCGACTTTGACGCAGGCCAAGGCTTGCAATGGCGATTGAAGCAAGGCTAAGATTTAGCCACGTCTCAATGGCGTCAATCTTCTGCCAGCGCGTGACCCTCACTGCGCGGCCCTGGGCAAGCCCCACTCAAGAATTCCTCCTATTAAGTCGATCTGCATGCGCAGTTCGATTTAGTCATACGCTTCGGCGTATGGTCGGTAAGTTGGCCGTCTGATAAAAGCAACTCAATCATCAGAAAATGAAACCCACTCGGGGCTACGCTATTCCCCGACCGGGGTTTACGTCGCCCCGTATTATCTTCGAATGGAGAATTGATATGGCTCGTGGCGTAAACAAAGTGATCCTGGTTGGTACTTGCGGACAAGATCCGGAAGTCCGTTATATGCCCAACGGCAATGCGGTAACCAACCTGTCTCTCGCAACCAGTGAAGCTTGGACTGACAAACAATCTGGTGAGAAAAAAGAAAAAACCGAGTGGCACCGTGTATCCCTCTTCGGGAAAGTTGCTGAGATTGCTGGTGAGTACCTCAAAAAGGGCTCGCAAGTTTATATCGAAGGCAAACTTCAAACTCGTGAGTGGGAAAAGGATGGTATCAAGCGCTACACCACGGAAATCGTGGTTGATATCAACGGCACGATGCAGTTGCTCGGCGGTAAGCAGCAGGATGGCGGTTCTGGTAACAATCGTCCGCAAGGACAAAACCAGCAGCGTCCCCAGCAGCAAAATAATCGTCAACAGGCTTCGGCTCCGGCCCCCGCGCAGAATTACGATAGCTTCGATGACGACATCCCCTTTTAGCGAGGAATAACAATTCCTAACAGGCATTGTTTTCTGAACTAACTGCAACTAGGTAGCAAATAAAAGCGCGCCCCAGGGTGCGCTTTTTCTTTGAAGGGATAATTAAGATGAGTGAAAAATTCCAAAACGCCGTGGCAATTATTGCTAAGCAGGAAATGAAGTTCATGGAGTTGGTTAAAGCGGCCAACACGGATGTCGTATTCAAGCAAGAGATGCTTTATGCATCTCAAGCGATGATGAATAACGATTACCTGTGTACCACTGCAATCAACAACCCGCTGAGCCTTCGAAATGCGTTCTCCCAGGTTGCCGCTTGCGGCCTGACACTGAACCCCGCCCGGGGTCTGTGTTACCTGGTGCCTCGCGAGGGGCAGGTGATCTTGGATGTGTCCTACAAGGGCATGATCAAGACTGCCGTGAACGATGGCGCGATCAGGGATTGCATCGTGGAGCTGGTCTACTCGCTGGACACGTTCCAGTACAAAGGCAAGCGTCACAGCCCTGTTCATGAGTTCGACCCCTTCGATCTGAAGGAGCAGCGCGGTGAATTCCGCGGTGTCTACGTCGAAGTCACGCTGCCGGATGGTCGCGTTCATGTGGAGGCGGTTACGGCTGCCGAAATCTACAAGGCGCGTGATGCCAGCGAGCTGTGGAAACGGAAGAAGAAAGGCCCTTGGCTCGACTTCGAAGATTCCATGCGCAAGAAGTCCGGCATCAAGATCGCCAAAAAATACTGGCCCCAGGTCGGTGAAAAGCTCGACACGGTTATCCAGTACCTCAACACAGCTGCAGGCGAAGGCTTTGCCTCTCACGATGTGCCTGCTTCCGTGGTTGAGCGCTACATGGGTGCTGCTGAAGTTGTGGACGAATCCCAGCCGCTGCCGACCTCTAACCAGGCCGGGACACAAGCTGCGGCAGACCCTGCAACTGAAGCTGAACCGGAGCCGATCAATGGCGAGTTGGTGGAAAACGCTGAGCCTGTCCAGGCACAAGCGGAAGCTGCTGAACAACCTGCACCTACCCACGCTCAAGCGACCACTGAAGCGGATCTTCCGCCCAAGGTGATCGCCAAAGCCCAGGAGGTGCTCAAGCGTGCGCGTGCATCCGGTGGCTGGCAAGCCGCCATCGAATACGTCTCTGCTTGGCCTGTAGAAGCTCGTGACTACGCTCTGCGTTTGTTGCGTGCCGCTCAGTACGAAGCTGCAGCGAATGGGGAGTGATCATGGCGCACCTGTCGATCAATGGTTTCATGGCCGGCGCGACGTTCTGCGGCCAATCGCGATCCAGGGTGTTTGACAGGGGTGAAGATGTCTCTCACCCCAACGTCAAGTTGCTTGAGAACCGCATCTACAGAAATAAAATCTGCTCGGAATGTCTTGCTGTATGGGACAACCCCGAGCATCCAACCAACCCTATGCCGGGGCTACCCCTGCATAGGGCAGCTGTTGGCAATCAATGAGGATAGCGAAATGGCCGACATCATCGTCCTGATCCTGACTCTGCTGCTGCCGTAAGGCTTCAGCTCAAACAAACAACCCTGTGGGGCATTTCCCCACAGGGGATAGCTCCGTTTCAGGGATGAGAAGGAGAAATGAAAATGCGTACTTACATCCTGGCGATGTTTAACAAACAGACCAAGGAATACACCCGGTACCAGTGTCAGGCTTACAGCTTCAATCAAGCTGTCCAGATGGCACAGAAGGAGTTGAACGGGTTCCCGGGTCTTGCAGCCGACAAGAGTGAAGGAGGGCGACATGGTTCCTTCAACGCTTGAGTCGCTGCGTGAGTCGCTTGCCGATTGGCTGGCTGCGAAAGAAACGGGAGAAGGCTTTGCCTGTTTGGCGGATGAGCTGATCAGCTGGATTCAGGGGAAAATTTCCTCCCTGGAATTGCTGTTCGGTCTGTTCGCTGCGCACGGGCTTGGCCTGACGCTTAAACACCAAGACCGTGATGCCTGGGGCGTTCTCACAGAGGATGCATCAGGGCCGGGCCGATACCGTTGGACACAATTCCAGCGGGACGGGTTCACCGGGCACTGCACGCATGACACCCCTGAGCTTTGCTTGGGGGACATGCTTGACGATGGATACACCGTCCTCGATCAGGGGGCGCTCGACCGTCTGTGCGTCACTCGTGACTGGCAGCGTGGCAGCCAAATCACAGCAATCATCCAGGCTTGCAATGCTGGGCAGATGAGCTGGGAGGAGGCTAACCGCCGCGCTGATGAAATCAAGCAGCAGTACCAGGAGGTCGCGTGAGCTACATGGCGATCTTGAAGTACGGGCGATCGCTCAATCGCTGTATCGCTGTGTTCGGTCAGACCCCGCAAATTTGCGGGGCCAGGCTGTTCAGCCAGCTACTCAGCAGGCACGGCGATGAGCATTGGGCAGTCACTGCTGAAACCTGCCGCCTGTTCAAGGTGGCAAAAATAGCTCCAGGCATCGATAAGAGAGACGAGATGCTTGGAGCAGACAAAATCGAAGCCCTGAGCCTTGTGCGCAAGGGTATATCCAGTTGAGAAAGTAACTGGAAAACCAATCCCCAGGGGGGCAATACCCCCTCTGGGGATTTGCCCTTTCTGGGTTCCGCCTTGGGTGTTTTGGCCTGGGTGGTGAACTAACCAGAAAGGAGAATAGAGATGAAAACTTTCGCTGACGCCTGCGTGGCTTACCACGCTGCATGTGAAGCAATCTGCGAACACCAGGGGGCTGAAATGGCCGTTGATATTCGCAGCAAGAAGCACCTGGAAAAGTTCAGCGCCTACAGTGATCTGACCTACTGGCCAGAAAGCCCACTCCTGGAAGGGATTGGCGATGCTGAAAAGGCTGAGCTTGTTGCCTGGGGTGATCAGTACGCTGAGCAGCTCAAGGTATTCCATGCAAAGACTGAAACCCTGCTCAAGGCGCGCTTCGAAGCTCTTTGCAATGGGCTTCACTCTCTGGGTTACGAAACAGGGAAGGCCTACCGGGAAGCTGTTGGCGCGTTCGATGAGCGTGTTCAAGGCTTACTGGCTAAGGCTGACCAGCGCCGCAAGGTTGAGCTCGATGGTATCGGCTACGTCTGTGTGCGCGAAGAAGGAAGCAACTTCGGCAAGGGCTTTTACAAGGCCTCTGGTCTGAAGCGGACTCAAATGTTTGCCGATTTGAAGCTCTGCGCGCAGATCCGTGAGTTGAAAGGGCCGGCGCAGAAATATGGTGACATTGTGCGGTTGGGGTTCGCTGAGGAGGTCGGCGATGAAAGTCGTTGATATCGCCCAGCGTTCACCTGAGTGGCATCAGTGGCGTCGTGAAGGTGTGAGCGCAACCAGTTGCGCGATCATCATGGGTGAAAACCCGGACAAGACGCCTCTGGAGCTGTGGCGGGAGTTGGTTGGCATCGACACGCCACCTGACTTGGGGTGCATTCCCCAGGTTCGGCGTGGGGTTAAGTTCGAGCCTCTGGCCCTGCAGGCGTTCGAGGATAAGTACGGTCAGGTTGGCCTGCCATTCTGCGCAGAGTCCACCGAACATCCGTTCATTCGGGCTTCGTTCGATGGCGTGATTGCAGATGGCTCGCCGGTGGAGATTAAAAACCTCTCCGATGACAACCACCTGGATGTGCTAACCAATCGTGACAAGTCCAAGGCATACCTGCTGTACCGCTGGCAGCTGACGCATCAGCTGATTGTCAGTGGCGCGCAACGGGGATACCTCTGGTGCTGGTCACCCAAGCATGAACCGATCTGCCTAGTGGTAGAGCGTGATGACCTGCTGGTTAAGAGGATCATCAAAGCTGAAGCTGCGTTCTGGAATCTGGTAACCACGGCTACGCCGCCGGAAGCCGATCCTGAGCGCGATTTCATCCCACACAGCATGTTGGATCTGGATCGTTGGCGAATCATTGCTGCAGCGCGTCGCGACACAGAGCAAAAAATTGCGGAGGCTAAGAAACTGCTGGTCAAGATACAGGCGGACGCCAAAGAAATGGACGATCGCCTACTTGAGTTGATGGGTGATTTCAAACGCGCTGATGCGTTTGGGATTCGCATCAGTCGGTACGATGTTGAAGGTCGGGTGAACTGGAAGGGCGTGGCTGAAAGCCTCGACCCACAGATTCCAGCTGACGTGATCGAGCAACACCGTGCTGACTCGCACACCGCTACACGGGTTTCCGTGAACACGGAGTTCGATTTCAGCAATTACCAGCCAGAAGTAATGCCGACCCCTCGGCAAGCTGATGGCCAGGTGGACTCGCACACACTGCTTGTAGCAGGCGTTTTCACCTTCTGACCCCAACCCGGCCTCTGGCCGGGTTTTTTTATTACCAAAATCTGGTCGGTTTAGAGAACCTAAGGCGAGCTGCTTTCGGGATCATGTGCCCACTTAACTGGTGGATACATCACATGCCATTTTTCGCAGCCCTGAAGGCTCTGTTCCCGTCGCGCAAGCCTACGCGCAGCAAGCTACTTGCGCCGCTGGTTGATCCAAGGTTCGAGCACCCTGCGTACAAGAACATTCCCGAGGAGTTGTTGCGTGCCCTCGGTGACCCGACCTACCTGCGCAACCCTCCCTACCACGATGGCTACTACGGCCTGATCTCGGGCGAGTTCTGCATGCGTAAGTTCCAGGGCAAGCTGATGGATAAGCTCGAAATTCAGTCCGGCCTCTCTCCGCATGAGTTTGAGCACTACCTTGAGCCCATCATCATCGCCTATGCAGAGCTTGTGCATCTGCTGCCGGCGTCCGAGCACCATCACCACAACACACCAGGCGGCCTGTTGCGGCATGGCCTGGAAACAGCGTGCTTCATGCTCGACTGGATGGTGATGACCAAGTTCGACCACGAGTTGACCCCTGGCCAGGCCAGTAAGCGACTGCGGCGCTGGTATGTCGCGGGGATCATCGCGGCACTGTTCCACGACTCCGGTAAGCCCCTGACCGATGTTCGGGTCATGTCCTTCGATGGGAGCCAGAAGTGGAACATGGGCACCAAGACCATCCACGAGTGGGCAGTTGCCAACAACATCACCAGATATTTCCTTACCTGGGTTAAGAACAGGGAAGACAAGCACCTTGCCCACACATCTGTTCTCATTGGCACATTTGTAACTACCAAGATCCGTGAGTGGCTTTTTGATGGCGGTGAGGATATTTGGCAGGCCCTTCTCGATGCCACCAATGACGAGCCTGGCCCTCTGACCAAAGCTGTGAAGATTGCGGATAGCCGCTCTGTTAAGGCTGACCGCGAGCGTTCCGGTAGCAGCGAAGGGGAGGCCACCACCGGCGTTCCAATTCAGCGCCTGTGCGTCGATGCCATGCGCGCCCTGCTCGATGAGGGTAAGTGGACGTTCAATACCCCTGGCTCTCGACTCTGGAAGAGCACGCAGGGCCTGTTCCTGGTCTGGAATACCGGTTCAGACGACATCATCCAGCAGGTGGTCAAAGACAAGGTAGGCGGCTTCCCGCGGGGTGAGATCAGCCTGCTCGCCGCCATGACCGAGCGCGAGTTGATTGAGAAAGCCCCCGATGGCACCTCCGTCTGGTTTGTCGCGCCCCATGCCCTGCAAAAGAACGGGAAAGGGCCAGCTATCCGCTGCGTCAAACTGAAAAACCCAGACGGCGTTTTCCCCTCGGTGCTCGGTTCCGTTTCCGCGGTTTCGGTAACCATTGGCCGGGATGAGCAGGCCAAGGATTACCTGACCGAGGAAGACGAGAAGATCCGCGCCGTGGTGGCGAAGGAAGGCCAAAAGTCCGGGCAGAACGATCTGTTTGCACTTGCTCAGAACCAAGCAGGCGGCCCAGAGAAGCCGAAGAAAGATAATCGCCAGGGGCCTGCCCCTGCAGTTGAGCGCAGAGGGGTTTCGCTGGCGCCAGACTTAGCCGCCCGCGCCGCCGGTATCAAGTTGGTCGCTAACGGACCGGCACTACCGAGTGAGCCTGCTGAGACGGAAGAGGCGGATGATCAGAATATCGACCTGGCCAACATGGACGATGACACCCTGACTAACATGCTGATGGATCTGAACGGTGGAACCCCTGAGGTCAAAGCTGAAGCTACCGAGCCCGCTACGGTTGCAGAGAGCGAGCCAGCGACAGCAGTCGATGAAACCGAGGACGACACCCTTGCCGAGTTCGCGCAGAAGGGGTTCAAGCTGCAGGTCGACGACATCACGCTGAAAAAGCCAGTCAAGCAGAAAAAAGAGCAACCTAAGCCGGCCGCTACAGCTAAGGCTGTTCAGGCATCGGCTCTCGATATTCCCGAGAAGTTCAAGGGCAAGCTCAAGCAAGAGGAGATTGAATTCCTGAGCGTGAACACTGACCTGGCTAGTCGCTTGCTCAACGAATTCGCCACCAACAGTCAGATTCGCGCGGTGCGCAACAAGGCGTTTATCCCCTTGGTCGGCGGCATTTCCGAGGTTGACCTTCCGGAATTAGAGGCTTCCGGCTGGCTCTGGCGCGATTTTTCAAATGCTGAAGATGAGCGCACTCGCACGCTCCGGCATGTCACGGGTTTCCTGGCGAGCAAGAAGTTGTCCCTGATTTATTGCCGGCTGACCAAGGCGCAGTGGCAGCCGGCCTGTAGCGAAACCCTGTCTCCTGAGCTTAGAGCCACTTCCGCACCTATCGCCGAAGCCCTCCGCGGTGTCGCTATCGCAGAGCCGGCCAAAGGCGAGGGCATCTACTCGATCAGCTTTGGAAAGCTCCACAAAACCATGGAAGTCATGGGTGTCGACTTTGAAGCAGTTGAAACCGCCATTTTCTATTGCCTCGAAGGCATAAAAGTCGGTCGTGACAAAAAGTACTACTTCCGCGTTGAAGGTCAGGAGTAAGCGATGAGCGAATGGAATTACACCAGCCTATGGCGCACAAACTACGAAGCGCGAGAGGTAGGGGCATGGGGAGCATCAATGGTGGCCAGCACTGCTGTGCAGGCCTTGGCCGGCATGCCGATGACCCCTTATCTGATCACCGTAGGCGTCCAAGCAGGCTTCGCACTGGCCGCGTTACCCCGTGCGCTTCGTGTGCAACGTGCGAAAAAGTCCCTTTACGGGATGCCGCTGACCTTCACCAGCGTCGAATCCATGGCCAAGATCGTGGAGGAGAACCCAGAGAGCTTCTACTACGGGGAAGCGTTCCAGTGGCGTCAGCAACATGCCCAGTACGCTTTCGAGTTGCAGTCCAGGGATATGGACTCGATCTTGGGGAAAAAAGGTCGTCGCGACCCCACGGTCAAAGGGACAAAGTGGCTGCACGGCCTGGGCATGCGCGAGGAAACCCCTTGCCTGCGTCCCGCTGACTTGCGCTCGATCCATACGCTGATCACAGGCACCACCGGCGCGGGGAAAACCCGCCTATTCGACCTGGCCATCGCTCAGTGCATCCTGCGTGGCGAAACCGTAATCGTGATTGACCCGAAGGGCGATAAGGGCTTGGCCGAAACCTGCCGGCGTACCTGTGAAGCAATGGGGAAAGGCAAGCGCTTCCTATACTTCCATCCCGGGTTCCCTGAAGAGTCCATCCGCCTGTCGCTCACCCGCAACTATGGCCGGGCCACCGAGCTGGCTTCCCGCGTAGCTGTTCTGATGAACTCGGAATCGGGCGATACGTTCCAGGCGTTCGCCATGATGGCCTTGAACAACGTCATCCAGGCAATGCTGATTATTGGGGAGCTGCCAACCCTACTGAGCCTGCGCCGCACCCTGGAAGGGGACGTGCCGGGGCTTACTATCCGTGTGCTGTCTCAGTACGGCCGCCGGGTGCGCGGCGAGAAGGATTTCGACGCTACGATGGAGCAGGCATTTGCCCAGGCCAAGGCCAAAGACCCTGAGGCCAAAGCTAAGGTCTTGCGTAAAATCTACTATGCGGACTTGATCCACGACGCACCCAACTCGGATCTGGAAGGCCTGCTGACCATGCTCGAGCATGAGCGCACGCACTTCAGCAAGATGATCGCGGGTCTGCTGCCGATCCTAGTCATGCTGACCGCCGGCCGGATGAGTGATCTGCTTTCACCGCAGATGAACGAAGACGGCACGGTCGCTGGCGACCCCTACTCGGACATGAACAGCATCATCAATGGCAACCAGGTGCTTTACATGGGGCTGGACTCGCTGTCAGACCCGATGGTGGGCTCTGCTCTGGGTTCCCTGGCCCTGGCTGACCTGGCCTCTACAGCCGGTGAAATCTACAACCACCGCCTCCCGTGTCCGGTGAACATCTTTGTCGACGAGGCTGCAGAGGTTATCAATGACCAGCTGATCCAGCTGCTCAACAAGGGCCGCGGGGCTGGCATCAACCTGTACATCGCGACCCAGACCATTGCGGACTTCAAGGCCCGGATGGGCGATGAAGCCAAGGCCATGCAGGTACTGGCGAACGCCAACAACATCATCTCTCTGCGCATTCTCGACAGTGACACCCAGGAGTTCATCACCAAGAAGATGCCGATGACCCGGCTCAAGTATGTGATGCGAACCCAGGGGAACAACGCAGGAGAGGGCGGAGTTATCACGGGTGGCAACCAAGGCGAGCGCCTGATGGAAGAAGAGGGCGAGCTTTTCCCATCTGCTTTGCTTGGCGAGTTGCCAGACCTTGAGTACCTGGCCATTTTTGCCGGCGGCGATGTCCGGAAAGGTCGACTACCCATCCTTCAATTCAACGCTTAAGCGCACAGGAATGCCCCATGTCTGTTACCCGTACCCTTGAGATACAGCGTTACCTCGCCCTGGATGAGCAAACGATGGCCATCCTGCGCAATTTCGACATCGACTGGAATTGCGGTACACGTTTCCTACTCGGCCTGGTGAAGGCCGGCTTTGCCAACAAGGATGTGGCCGAGTCACTAAGCGATGCGCTGTTTAACTACAAAATCCTATGCCAGCAAGGCGTGAGCGATTACGAGCGCCTGTATTACGTTCTGTCGCAGCTGTTCATCCAGCTAAAGGAGCGCGGTTCGGCAGTTCCTGATGATGTTGTGGCTGGCCTTTGCGATGTAGCGACGATTCCAACCCCCATTAAGGAGTACCTGCTAAATGGCTGACACCATTGAGGAGAAATGGCCCAAGAGCATGGTCGCCTCCATCGCCTTCCTGTTCATCCTGATCTTGATGCTGGCCACGCTGGCACCGAATCTGCTGATCGACAAGGTGATCCAGGTGGAGCACAAGTGGAGCAATGATCTGCTTGCCGCGGGCGACTACAAGCGGGTTGTCGATAACACAAACCGGATCTATACCAGCTTGGTCATCGACTCCGGAGCCAAGCAGGTCGTGAGTGATGTCTTCATGCCTCGCGGCAAGGACACGGTGGACGCCTTCGAGAAGAATGTGGGCTGGTGGTTTGACTACCTGCAAACCCGGGGCGAGGCGCTGCAAAAGATCATCTACCAAGTGGTTTATCGAGGCGTCCTTACGCTCTTCTGGGTGCCGTTCTTTGCGGTTGTCGTCGTGCCGGCGGTCTTCGCCGGCTATATGCGCTGGCAGGCAAAGCGCCATGGATTCGACTACTCGTCGCCCTTCCTCAACAACAACGCCGCGGCGATGATCAGTTGGGGCGGCATCCTGCTTGTGCTCAGCCTTCTCGCGCCTCTGCCTCTACCGCCGCTTGTGGTCTGTACCTTCATCATCATCGTGCTGCCTATCTTGCTTTCTGTGCTGATTCGTAACCTGCCCAAGCAAATCTAAACCGACCAAAATCTGGTCGGATTCAGGCCCAAATCGGTTGTTGCTGGATGCACACTGCCCAGCAACAACGTACTGGGACAGAAACCATGGCGACATCCATCCCGTCAGTGATCGCTATCACTGGCCTTGCTACCGCGCTGGCTGTAGGCGCTTACATGCACGTCACCACCGTCAGCCACCTGAATCAGCGCATTACCGAGCTTGAGGCATTGCCCTCGAAGCCGCTCAACTCTGACGACATTGCCGAGCTGCAGGAAATCATTTCCGGACTGACCCTGGAAGAAACCCCCATCCAGGAGGGCGGTGTTCCCGACAACTGGATCTACGGTAACACCCAAGCGCGCTTCACCTTGGTGGAAATGACCGACACCGAATGCCCTTACTGCAGGGATCACTTCCCGATCCTCAAGTCGATGATTGATACCTCCGGCGGCCAGATCAATGCGGCCCTTGTGCATGTGCCGGCACTGTCCGAGGCATCCCGCCAGCAGGCGCTGGCCATCGAGTGTGCAGGCGAGCAGGGCGGCTCAGAAACCGCGTGGAAATACACCCAGCAGGTATTCGAAAACACCGGCGGCCATGGGAAAGGCGTTTCCAGTTCGCTTTCGGGGCTGGCTAGCAAACTGAGGCTTGACCCCAAGCGTTTCAGCCTGTGCATGGACTCCACTGCAGTCATTGAGCGTGTCATGGCCGACATGGAGCAAGCCATCAAGCTCGACATCAAACAAACCCCATCCACCATGGTTATCGACAACGAGACCGGCAACTCCATCGTCTTGCAAGGGGCGAACGCGAATCAGGAAGGAATCTTGAGTGCCATGGAACAAGTCAGCCGCACAGGAGCGCAACAATGAGCCATGAACCGGTCGAAATCCCTGCTCATATCGACGAGCCTCCCTATGTCATGTTCTGGCGACTCGACGAGGTGCTGCCCATCGGTATTGGCCTGGTTGCCGGCGTGCTCCTGGCCCAGCTGACTCTCTGTACCGTGGCGGGTCTTGTCCTGGCCCGCTTCTACCGGCGCTTTTGTGACAACCGGCCGGACGGCTATTTGCTTCATGCGATCTATTGGTACATGGGCGCAATTAGCTCCAAACAAACCCGGATCATGCCCAATTCCTACGAGAGAGATTTCATCTGATGCTTCTTTCCAATCTGCAAAACTCGTTCGACGGAATGCGGGGGGAGAATAAATTCCTCCGGCTCATGCTCGCTGTCCTGGGTGTTGGGGTCATGGTGTCTTCATGCTCGGCGCTGAAAAAAGACCAGATCATCACCGTGGTGCCTCCAACCCTCACCGAACAAGCCTGGGTCAGTAAAACCCAGAGTTCCAGTGAGTACACCGAAGCCTGGGCGCTCTACATCGGCATGCTGCTGGGCAACGTGACGCCGGCCAATGCCACGATTGTGAAGGATGCCCTCGGGCCGATCCTCGATCCGGAAATCTACCAATCCACCATGGATGTGCTCGACAACCAAATCTTCCAGATTCGGCAGGATCGGGTATCGCTGAGCTTCGAGCCGCAGAAGGTTCTGCGCGATAACGTCAACCCGAATCGCTTCTTCATCACTGGCCGCTCGATTAGTCAAGGCCCTGCGGGTGAAAAGCGGCGCACCAATCGGACTTACGAGATTGAGCTGCGAATTCAGGACTACAAGCCCGTCCTGAGCTGGATCAGCACCAATGCCGGCGACGCACGCACCCAGGACGTGATCGACCGGGAAGCCAAGAAGGATGCAAAAATGGCAGAGCGAGCAGCTCGCAACAAAAGCTGATAGCCCACCAGATAAGCCCCGGCAGATCCCGGGGCTTTTTTTTATTCGACAAAAAAGTGGTCAGATTAAACGCCAATCATGTTCGCTGACTCGGGAAAATGCAGCTATCAGAGAACTGAGGCTTCCCGATGATCCCCCCACGCATTACCGCACCTATCAAGCTGGCCGCGCTGTTCCTGGCCATCACAGCGACGACCCATGCATTCGCGCAAGAGCCCATCAGTATTCCCGGCCTGAGCATGCCGGTGGCTGCCAGCGTTCAGCAGGACGATCCTGCGCGTACTAAGGTGCAGCACGTTGGCCAAGGTGGTCAGAGCGCAGCTCCTACCGAGCCATCTAAGCGCCTTGTCCTGGTAGAGAACAGCGGTAGTGAAATTCCAGCTGTGCCGGCCGGCGTTGTCCCGAGGCCTGCGCCCAGACCCGGCAAGCCTGTCGAAACCCGCCAGGACGTTGTAGTGGCGTCTGGTACCAACACTCTGATCCCCATCAGCAAGTCCCAGATCAACCGCCTGGTAACCCCCTTTGAGAACCCAAATATCCAGACGGTTTCGAGTGCTGAAATCTCCACCAGCGGCAATGTCATCTATGTGACCACCGAGAACGATCAACCCGTGACCATGTTCGTCACGCCGGAAGATGATGAGTCGGTCGCTATCTCGCTGACCCTGCTGCCGCAGAGCATTCCGCCCATCCAGGCCAATCTCATCTTCGCCCAGAGCGTTCCAGGTGTAGCGGGCGGTATACCCGCTCTCGGCGGCCAAGCCTATAGCGGCACTGCGCGTAAGTGGGAACGATCTCAGCCATACATGGACACCTTGCGATCTCTGATGCGCGAACTTGCCATGGGCAGCTTGCCGCGAGGCTACAGCTTTGGCGTTCTGCAGCACGGGGACTCGATTCCTGCATGCGCTCAGCCTGCGATCACCTACGACTTCTCCAAATCCCAGTTGATCCAGGGCCATGACTTCCGCGTGTATGTGGCCGTAGCCGAGAACATCTCTGCCAAAACCGTCGAGTTCGACCATGGAGCATGTACCCATCCTCATCGTGCAGCGGTAAGCAGCTGGCCACACGAAATGCTGGAGCCGGGCCAGAAGACCGAAGTGTTCGTGATCACCCGCGTTCCGAAGGTAGTTGCCGAGACATCGGTTCGTCCAAGCCTCTTGGATTAAGGAGAAGGCACCCATGGAAGCTATACGCAACGCCCTGAGCAACATGACCCCCAAGGGCAAAATGATCGCCGCTATTGGCGGTACCGTGCTCGTAGTTGGTTCCTTCGTCGGCGTAGCAATGAACGCAGCAACCCCGGAGAAACGCGATCGTTCATCAGCAAAGCCACAGGTTGAAGCAGTCATCACTGACGAAGACCCGCGTGGCCTTGGCCTCGATTCTATGGCGACCCAGCTTCGCCAGCTCCAGACCCAGCAGCAACGTCTCGAACGCACCCTTGGTATGCGTGAGAAGGATCAAAAGTTAGTCAAGACCCAGGAGCAAGTCACTAGCCTAGAAGAGCAGGTGAATATCCTGCAGCAGGAGCTTGCCCGAGTCGAGCGTGAAGGCGGCAAGCGCAGTGTCGATGCTAGGGAGGATGAAGATCCAGCCCAGCAGCAGGCGACTGTGATTTCTGAGCGCACGCCTCAGTTTGTGCAAAAGGCAACCGACTCTGCTGACGCCCTGGGTGACGTTTACTCCAACCTGCCGCCAGCTCCGCCCGTTGACCCGCGGGCGCGATCCAGCGAGAAGCAAGAAGCGCCCAAGATCCGCACCATCCGCAATGAGAAGGCCAAGACGGAGGACGAGTCGACCAAAGAGATGTCGATCACTATCCCGGCCGGCTCAATCCTCTCCGGTGTACTGGTGACCGGAATGGACGCTCCTACCGGACGTCAGGCGCAGCGCGATCCCTTCCCCTCGCTGCTGCGCATCAAGGCCGAGGCCATCCTGCCAAACCGTTTCCGCGCCGACTTTCGCGAGTGCATGCTGATCGCTGGCGGCTGGGGCGACCTCAGCTCTGAACGGGCCTACATGCGTGCTGAGCGCCTCTCCTGTGTGCGCAATGACGGCACCGTTCTCGAAGCTCCCATCGAAGCCTACGCCACCGGTGAGGATGGTAAGACGGGCATTCGCGGTCGACTGGTCAGTAAGCAAGGGCAGATCATTGCTCGCAGCCTGATGGCTGGTTTCCTCCAAGGCGTAGCCGGGGCTTTCGATGTAAAGCAGGTTCCCTCGATCAACATCACACGTTCGGGCGACAACGGCTCTACGCAATCACCCGTTTATGAGCAGGCATTCGATTCAAACGCTATCCAGGCCGCTGGTGTAGGTGGTGTAGGTAGCGCCCTGGAGCGCATTGCCGACTTCTATCTGGAAATGGCCGAGAACATTTTCCCCGTAATTGAAATCGACGCCATGCGCGATATCGACTTTATCGTCAATAAAGGCATGACCGTTAAATTCAACTCGACCACCCTAAAAGTTGCAGACGTGAACTAAGGAACTGACCATGATCAAGAATATTATTGCAATTTCCGTTGCAACATTCCTTATGACCGGCTGCACGAGCATGCTCAATATCGGCGCTTCTGAATATTCCTGTAAGGGTATGCCTGAAGGTGTGTCCTGCATGTCGGCAAAAGAGGTTTATAACGCCACCGAAACTGAGAACTACAAGACTACCCTCAAGGCCGAGCAGCAGGCCGCCCAGGGAGGTAAGCCTGCCGTTCAGGGCGAACCTCAAACCCGAGTTCTCTACGCAGAGGGGGCTGATAACGCGCCTATTCCAATGCGCGCTCGCAACCCGCTCCCTATTCGCACCCAGGCTGTAGTTATGCGGATTGCAATAGATCCGTGGGAAGACGAGAACGGTGACCTGTACGTTCCTGGTTTTATATATACCGAAGTGGAAGCGCGTCGCTGGGAAATTGGCTCGCGTCAGTCTGATGCAGCACCGACGTTGCGGCCGTTGTCGACAAAGGTTGTAGACCGTCAAGGGAATAATTAGCGGGCCAGCGGTACACATCAGTAGCCAAAGCAGTTCACGGGGCGCTCATTGAGAATTCCCATTGTGAATCATGACCACTGAAAGCTTGCCGGCCTTCACAAACTACAAGATTGCACCATTGGGAAATGCTGAATTGTATGCGCGAACACTTTAAGGGGAAGAATAATGAAGGCGCCTAAGATATTTCTTGTGTTCTTCTTGTTATTTGGTTTTTCCGGAAGCTCAATGGCAGCATTTGTTTGCTCGTATAACGGTGCAAATATGTTGGTTTGGAGTTCTGGCGTTATGGTTCCTGGCAATCATATAGTTTATGCAGGGCAACAAATCATGGATACTGACAACTATGTCAGTTCCAAAGTATATGATCAAGGCTCCAGCATGGTATTGAAGTCGATGTCTACACCAGTGGCAAAATTCTCACGGGGGAAGTTTGTAAAATCAGCCACCATGTATGGACTGACCATTAATGAATACGAGCTTTGTGTTGAATCATCTATTGACAGATCCGATTGGATTTTAAATTGTAAATCTGAGCCAGGAAAACACGGGGGTGTTTTTGGTCATTTTGACGGAGTGAAATTTTCAACAAAGACCTATGTAGGTGGAGTGTACAAAGAGGACGTTCATGGCTCTTACTTGAATTTTACAATCTATAGGAATGGCAAATTATACTCTATGGGTAGTGGTGCGGCATGGACAGCAGGCAGCGTATCCTATGGCCCCCTTTGCGAAAGCGTTCCAAATAATACCGTCCCAGTTGCAAGCAATGGCACCTTGACGGTTATTGAAGACACCGCCGGAACGGTGACCCTGGTTGCCAGCGACGTGGATGGCGACAGCCTGACCTATGGCGTTGTGACTGCGCCGAATAGCGCCCACGGCACCGTGACGATCAGCGGTAACAAAGCCACCTTCACGCCCAAGCCCAACTGGAACGGCACGACCAGCTTCACCTACAGAGCCAATGATGGAACGGCCAATTCCAACACCGCGACGATCAGCGTAACCGTCACCCCGGTGAACGATGCGCCCTCGGTGAGCAACGCGACGTTGACGGTCAACGAAGACACGGTTGGCACCCTGACCCTGCAGGTTACGGACGTGGATCTACAGTTCGAGGGCGACAGCCATACCTGGAGCATCATCACCGCGCCTAACGCCGCCCACGGCACGGTGAGCATCGCCGGCAACAAGCTGACCTTCACCCCAGTGAAGGACTGGAATGGCACGACCACGCTGACCTATCGGGCCTCCGACTCGAAGAATGTGAACTCCAACACCGCGACCATCACCATCACAGTGAATCCGGTCAACGATGCACCAGTTGCCAGCAATGGCAGCCTGACGGTTGCAGAAGATACCGCCGCCACGGTGACCCTGGTTGCCAGCGACGTGGACAGCGACAGCCTGACTTATGGTGTTGTGACCGCCCCGAATAGCGCCCACGGCACCGTGACGATCAGTGGCAACAAGGCCACCTTCACGCCCAAGCCGAACTGGAACGGCACCACCAGCTTCACCTACCGGGCCAATGACGGCACGGCCAACTCGAACACCGCGACCGTGACGTTGACCGTTACCCCGGTCAACGATGTGCCCTCGGTAAGCAATGCAACCCTGGTGATCGATGAAGACACCGTGGGCACCCTCGAACTGCAGGTCACTGACGTGGATCTGCAGTTCGAGGGTGACAGCCATACCTGGGCCATCGTCACTGCGCCGAACGCCGCCCATGGCACGGCGAGCATCGCCGGCAACAAGCTGACCTTCACCCC
Organism: Pseudomonas sp.; assembly: GCA_033720015.1. Classification (GTDB taxonomy): domain Bacteria; phylum Pseudomonadota; class Gammaproteobacteria; order Pseudomonadales; family Pseudomonadaceae; genus Aquipseudomonas. The sequence goes on along the minus strand of JAWWDH010000001.1, from coordinate 75,422 downwards.
AGTGAAGGACTGGAATGGCACGACCACGCTGACCTATCGGGCCACCGACTCGAAGAATGCCAACTCCAATACCGCGACCATCACAATCACAGTGAATCCGGTCAACGATGCGCCCGTGGTGTCACCGCTCACCCTGACGATGCCGGAGGACACAGAATTGGTCGTAACGCTCACTGCCGCAGACGTGGACAGTGCAGCTCCGTTCGAGTTTGAGATCATAGGCACGCTTGAGGAGGAAGAAGGGAAGTACACCCTTCAAGGTGACAAACTGACTATTACCCCTACCGAGGACTGGAATGGACAGCTCACGCTTACCTACCGAGCGATGGACTCTGAGGGCGCTTGGTCGGAGGTTGAGCCGATCACCCTCGAGGTCACCTATGTCAATGATACGCCGGACGCAACCGGGGCTACGATCCCAACCAAGGAGGGGATGGCCAGCGACCATGTTGAGCCCTGGGTAGTCGATGCAGACCTTCCTTATGGTGATGAGCACACCTTCGAGATCGTCTCGCAGCCTGCTAAAGGGTCGGCCCAGCTTGTCCACGGCATGCTGGAGTACACCCCATATCCGCAGTTCTTCGGTAATGACGCCTTCATCATCCGCGCCACTGACAAGGCCGGCGCGAGTGTCGAAGGTGAAGTGCGCGTGGAGGTGGCCAAGTTCAACTATGCCCCGATCGACATAGTGCCTGGCGTGGTGACCCTGTATGCGGGCATCGGTGGTACCGCCGAGCTGCAGGTTGTTGACCCGAATACTTGGGGTAGCCACCAGCTCAGCGTTATCGGCCAGCCGGCCCATGGCAGCGCGACTATCGACGGCAATACCCTGACGATCAGAACCGACGATGACGCCGACACTTCGGTTCGCATCAAGGCGACGGATCAAGATGGCCTCACCTTGGAGAAAAATATCCTCCTGAAATTCGAGTCTGCCTGGGGCATGTTCGAGGGTAGGGCGGTTCAGCCAAGCGGTGCAGAAGCGTCTGTTCCCGCGGTGACGACCTTTATGACGCGCCGCGATGGCAGCTACGCACTACAGCTCACCGACGCAGCCGTGGTAGAGGCGCTAGGTGATGACATCATCGCAGTGGTTACCCCAGACTCCCCTGTGGGAGTGAAACTGGAAAGCCGAGATCTAGCCCCCGAGATCGGCATGCGCTTGACCCCAACCAAACGTACCGCCGGCTACCTTGAAGCACGCCTAGCTGGTCTGAATGTTGGTGTCGACGGCATGGCCCAGGTCTACCTGTCCCGTGCCGACATGAGCGGTCCGGTTTACCCGGTGCCGGTGCATGCCTGGGCTCCGAAAGGCCAACTCTCCTCTTCTCGCTGGGAGGTTCGTCAGGCCATCGAGCCCGCGGAAATTCGTTTCGAATCTGCTGGCAATGCCTGTGCGGTTCTGACCAGCGAGGGCATGGTGAAGCCGAAAAACGTGCTCCAAGACCCTGCTTGCTTGATTGAGTGGGATCTGAAGCCCGAGGAGTGGCGCAACACCAGCAACAGCACCTCGCTCGCCATGGAGGCCTATGGGCGCACCACTGGCAAGCACCCGGTACGGGCCAAGGCCTATGTGTTCGACCCTCAAGGTGGGAAGCACTGGATAGCGGACTTCGACCAGGAGCTCACTGTTCTGCCGGTGATTGATGCGGTGAGCTTTGCGTTGCAGCCTGCTCCGGCCCAGACCTACCAGTCGGTGCAGAATCTGGCCCTGGTACTTCGCCAGCAAAGCGGAGCGTCCTGCGATGCAACAACGACCGAGACGATAGCCCGCAATGTCGCCAAGCAGTGGCAGAGCAAGCCGATGTGCTTCATTCGTTGGACGAACCTGCCAGAGGGTTTGGCCCAATCCACCACTTGGCATGTCCCGCAAGCTGTGGGGTCGGCCTTGGTTCTGGGTGAACAATCAATCACCTGGAAGGTGTCCGTCTTCACTCCGAGCGGCGAAGAGATCGACGTGACCCATGGCAGCCATGACATCGAGGTTATCGAGCCGCCGGCCATTGAGATCGAGCTACCCACCTCCAATCTGGTGGGTGACGACATCTACGCGGTATCGCAACTCGGCGGTTATGTCGGTAGCGTGACGGTCAACGCCCTGCCAGCAAACATCGACGTGAAAGACAGCCATGGGCTCGAGGAAGGGGAGTATTCCACCATCCCGAGTTATGGTCGCAACCAGCGGATTACCCGTTACATCGAGGGAGACGAGCAGCCACTGTGGAGCCTGACGCCTTATCGTTTCTCGGCCCGCTACACGCAGTTGCCTGCTCTGGAAACTCACAAGGAAGCTCAACTGCTGGCGGTGCCACACGACAAGATCCTACCAGTCATCCTCAACGATGAGCGCCGCGTGCTGGATACCCAGTCCCTGCCGATCAATGTGCAGATTCTGGATACCAACTTCCCCGAGGATGGTCACAGGCTCTCGAGCATGGGCGATTGGGATATCCGCTTGCTGATGAGCACATCGGGCATGAACTATCAGCCGCTTTCGGACTGGGAGCCGATCAATGACGATGGAGTAGCAGAGTTCGAAATGGATCTGGCCTTGCTGACGAACAAGATCGTTCGAGTCGTAGCAGAGGCCCGTGTTCGCTCCCCGGTGCCTGGGTATGAGTCGGTGCGCAAGACCGCTTACCCGATGACCCTGACCATCCTCAATGGCGATCCACTCGACGGGATGATCCAGGCCCTGCGCGTGATCGGTCCTGCGCCTCTGCGCAGCACTTTCTACGCCATGACCGTCAACCGTATGGAATCGAGTGATATTGGCGACGTGCGGTGGGAGCGGAGCAAAGACGGTGGTGCTACCTGGGAGACGGTCGAAAACACTGGCCAGCTGCAGCAGCGCCTGACCATGGTATTTGCCAAGGGCACCTACCACCTGCGGGCCGAGATCACGAACCGTCATTCTGGGGAGAAGTCTTTCACCCCGCAGATTGAGGTGATTGCCTACGAGGTGCCGGTAGCTCGCCTGAAGGGGCCGGCGAACGTCTTCATCAGCGACATTGGCCGCTTCCAACTGACTGACATCCAGGGCGAAGGCCTCGATACGGCCGGCATGGTAGTCGAGTGGTCGGAAGACCGCGGCCAGACCTGGGTAGAAGGCACCGGAAGCTACGAACTGACCCGTGATTCGGCTGAGCGCGTGTACCTGATGGCTCGGGTGAAGTTTGCCGATTCGCCAGATGACAAGCGCGTCTATCGCAATCTCCGTGCTGGCGTGGCCTTCCGCAAGGTCCGGCCGCCGCGTGTCCAGCTGATCGGCCCGCGCCGGCCAGAGGTGGGCCAAGAAGCGATCTGGAAGGCCAACTTGATGATGCCGTACCCGAAAATGGATTTGACCATGGACGGCTATTTCATCCTGCCCAACGGCGAGATCGTGCATGAGCGGGAGGTGGCCTACACCCCAACCATGGAGGACAGCACCGAGGAGAAGAGCTATATCGGCTTCGAGGCGTGGATTAACGGCTATGAGGACAACGGCGGTAAGGGCCTGACCCAGCACCGCCTGCTGTTCTGGTCGTATGACTGGCCTGAGTGGTCAATCCAGGCGAAAACCTCTGCTGCGTATTCGCCGGCCGACCTGACTATGCAGGTGCGCTCTTTGGGCCTGTTCCGTGAGTTCGAGGGGCTGGAGATGGACTGGGATATCCCACCGTACCCCGGTGTGGAGGTTGTCAAGGATACGAGCCAGACCAGCCGCGTGCTCAGGATCATCGAGGCAGGAACTTATACCTTCGGCGTTCACGTCAGCGACGCCCGGGGGAATTATTCCTATGCCCAGACTGAGTTGACCTTCATGGAGCCGATTCCCTACGAGGTGACCCTTTCGTGGAGTGGTGACAACCCGGCCAACCGTGCGCCCCTTGGTGTACTGATTCGCCCGAGCATCACCGGTGGCCATCCGAAGGATCGTATTGAGTCGCGTCAGTACACCCTCAACGGCGAGCCGCTGGAAAGCTCAGGCGACTACGGCAGGGCCACCCTGGATAAGGGCACCCATACCGTTCGCCTCGATATCGCCTCGCAGATGGGCCATACGGCCAATGGTGAGGTCAGCATCCAGGTTGAGGAAAACATGCCGCCGACCTGTACCGTCGAGGTCATCGAAGGGCGTACCAGCTGGCTGGCCCGCTCGGGCTGTACAGACGAAGACGGCCGTTTGGCTAGCTACCTCTGGTTCGTCGACGGTGTGCAGCAGGCCATCACCTCCAGCTCGATTTCGGTTCCCATGTGGCGTTACCCGAACGGGGAGCCGGTCATTACCCTGGTAGGGGTCGATGACTCTGGGGCTGAGTCCCAGCCAGTCTCCAACTATTAAGAGCAGCGACATCCAGAGGGGGCTTCGGCCCCCTCTCTTATTTGGGGTTTGGGGAGCAGTGGAACCAAAAACCAACGTAAGGCGAGATTAGAGTTCAGCTCTGCCGTGAGCATGGGCGGTTTTCAGAACTTTGTTTTGTCGAACGAGTTTTCTGGGCCGCTATCAGCGCCTCGCGCTGCCCCCGAACGCTGTGACTGTTTCGGTTCGGCAAAACGATGGTTTCCCCGAACTCACCAGACTCCACAAGGGTTTGCGGGCAGGCGCTGGGCTTAAATGCACTTTCTGTTCCGTTCCAACTCCGACTAGGCGGGGTATTTTATGCCCCGGTAATGTAGGCTCGAAAGCCACAAGGACAGCACCGGGGCGCACCTATGTCAGAGATATTTCAAGCCGATTGGTTCCAGATGCCCGAGATCCGTCGGCGGCGTCTTTCCTCAGGCATCTGGATACCACTTCGGCAATCTGAGCAGCTAGCAACCGGTGGCACCAAAGGGAAGCCTGGGTATTTCGAGGAGTCCCTGTGTGTAGGATCACTGGCCGTTCGCCAGGACCGACGAGAGATCGGAGACACGCTGAGCTGGAACGATATTGGTCTGATCCACGTTCCCGGCCCCTATGCCTTCGAAGATGGCCGCTACAAGCCCGCAGACCAGTACTGGCACTACGACAAAGAAGACCCGGTTGGCATTGAGCTTGTGCTCTTGAATCGGCTGAACGGAGCCCACGAGACCGAGTGGCACGTTAATCAGGACCTGGTCATCGCGCTCGGCCTCTTGCGCGAAGGGGATTCCTGGTTTCGTGTCGATGAAGGCTATATCGAGGTCATCCGGCAACGACGAGATCCAAGCGGGAGTATCGTTGCAATCGAAATCCGTGCCGAACACCTTCGCGACTACCTCTGCGCGCGAAAGCTGGCCCTGCGCCTTGTTCAATACCGGCAGCGACTCCAGATAATGGCAGACACATCCCACCTTCCCTGGTATGGCAAAAACTCGACTGAGAAGACTGCGACCGAAAGATTTGGGCTGCGCACGTTCGCAATCACTGAAGACGGCTCAATTCCTGGCCGCGTTGCTGTGATGAAGGCGTGGCGTACGGATGTTGACCACGGCGAGGACGTACCTGAATTTGGGCCAGAAGACGACTCGAACACTGATTTCGAGTCGTACCAGTTTGATCGTGGCGGCCCCACGGTTGAGCGAGTAGAGGGAGAGCTGTGGCGCGATGAGTGGGTGGAGCCTGCCGCTGCAAGCGAACGTGTTCGCAGGGATACCCCTGCCGAACAGCTCTACTATTCGGTCGGCGCAGCTGGTGAGAAGGCGCCGGCCAGCAAGCTCAACAATGAAGACGTAGGTAAGTATCTCTGGTTCAAAGCAGAAGTCATCGAGGCGCTGCTTGCGTACCGCGGCGCCTCGCTAAGCTGGTACACCGCCGAAACGGGCTCTATCAGCTGCTCACCAGACTACTACGTACACTTCGGAATCAATGAAAACTGTCGAATCAACGTCTACGCCTACGACGTCGCTCGTCTGCCTCTCTGGCAGCAGCAAATCTGGCATGGATTCAACATATCTCCCGACGGTCCACCATCGCGAGAACTGCTTGACTCCCAACAGAGGTGCGAACCTGCCCACACCAAGGCGCCCGAGGTTGATTTCCAGGTTCTAATTGAAAAGCTGAACGCACTCTTCGATGAATCATTCGGTGGTCCGCTCTTCAAACCCCATGACCATGCCGAGCAAATCCTGGGGCAATGCCACCGATTCCGGGCGTTGAAAGAGAACGGCATCCTCGCACTTGCCAAAGATATAGCCAGGCTAACCGCTGACTCTATCGACATTAGCCTGCTCCGAACACTCCTCCCCCTTGATCCGAAGGAGAAGTTTGGGGGTTTAAAGTTGCTAGAGCGGGTCCTTCAAAGTTACTGCGACAAGGAAGCTGCCTACAGGATCATGGGGCCGTTACACATCGCCTATGGCCTGCGTTTAGGGGATGCCCATCTGCCCTCGAAGACAGAGATACAGAAATCACTCAGCGCGCTTGGCGTGACCCCGGAGACAGAACCGCTTCTGGTGGGCGCAATCCTACTAGACAGCGTCTGCAGATGCCTTAGCGGCATCGGGCGGACAATTTATGAAGGGCAACGGAGTTCATCGTCTGGATAACCGCCCGGTTCTTGGCAACGGCGAACTCTAACTACGCCTTACGTTGGTTTTTGGTTCCACTGCTCTCCAAACCCTATTTCTAAACCTCACAACAAAGTGGCCGAATAACCGCCCAATTAGCCACCCCTCCTTTGGAAAAATGCATGACGAGCGCAGGCCCTGCGTATATCTAAAGGAGCTTTACCCCATGCAATTAAGCAAAACCACTCTGAACACACTCGCCCTGGCCGTTGCAATGATGATCGCTGGTACCGCCCTGGCCGGTACCGGTGGTGACACCTTCGATAGCGTCTGGATAACCCTGACTGACTGGATGCAAGGCACCCTGGGCCGCATCCTGATTGGTCTGATGATCCTGACCGGCATCGGCGCCGGCGTTCTGCGCCAGTCGCTGATGCCGTTCGTGACCGGCGTAGGCGGTGGTGTCGGTCTGTATGCTGCGCCGGATGTTATCGAGTCGATCATGACTGCTACCGTGCCGGCTGCCGCCGCTGTCTACGAAGTGTTGAATGCCCTGCCTGTAGGCATGTAATCCCCGGGTTTCACGCCCCTCCCAAAGGCCTCTTATCTGACCAGATTGTTGTCAGATTAAGAGGCCTTTCTGTTTCTCCTCTCCCTATCCTATTGGCAACTTCAATCAGAGGCTTGCCCATGATCCGCGCGTTGATCACCACCACAGCTGCCCTGACCCTGGCAACGGCCGCCAGTGCGTCGCCCCTCAAGAACCAGGACAACGTGGTCATGCTCCCGGTATCCGGAATGCTGGCCATCGAGAAGAACGGCAAGTTCGCAGTCATCAGTGACAACGGACGTTTCATCATTCAGGGCAAGGTCTATGACACCTGGAGCCAAAAGGAACTCCAGACCCTGGAAGAGGCACGATTCGCCGCGAACTACATCCCAATCGACAAGGCCAAGATGGGCTTTAAAGACCTGGCCCCTCTGAGCATCGGCAACGGTGATAAGGCCATTACGATGTTCTCCGACCCCGCCTGCAAGTTCTGCAAAGAAATCATGGCCGAAGCGCGAAGCTCACTTCCTGAGGGTTACCGCCTTGATGTCCTGATGTTGCCTCTCCTCTCTGAGCGAAGCGCTTCTCGCACCAAAGAATTGCACTGCGCTCAAGACCAGGCCGCTGCTTGGCAGGCTGCAGTGAAGGGTGATCTGGATGCACCACTTGCCCAAAAGCCGAAAGGTGCCTGCGAAGTCGACGTGATCGGAAAGCGCCGCCTTACCGCGCAATTCATTGGGGCACGCAACGTCCCTTTCCTCGTTCGTGATGACGGTCTGATCCGTGAAGGGAAGCCGACCGAAGGCCTTCGAGCCTGGATCGAGAACAACCGGGCTCAATAAGGGAGATCTACATGCTGTCCTTTCTGCAATCGCTGATCCGCGTCACGCCGCGCCTTTCCAAGCTGATCAATGGGCTGGCCTACGACCCGAACATGCACCTGTTCCAGCTCACGGGTAATCGGTTGGGCTTTGCATTCGTCTGCCAGCCTCTTTCCGGCTCATCCGGCGATGAGGGCGCACGTTTGAAAGCTGGCCTGACTGTTGATTGGCCGGAGGGCACAACCATTCAGTTTTCGCTTATCTGTACCGAGAACATCAACGGATTGAAGACCGGCTCCACGCGCCTGCGCAAAGCCTATATAGAGCGGGGCAAGTTCGATGTCAGCCCCGAAACCTTGGCACTGCTGCAGAAAGTGACTGAGGCCCGGGCCGAGTATTTCAGCGAGCGTACCCTTGTACCGGTGGACAAGATTTCAGGCGTTCGTGTGCGTGAACAGAACCTGGTTATTTCTGTGACCATGCCCATTGCCAATAGTACGCCGACGAATACCGAAGCGACCCTTGCCAAAGACTTGGCCGATGGCCTGCAAACCTCGCTGGATAGCTGCGGGCTTGCCCCCGTCCCGCTGACCAACGATTCCTACAAGGAAATTTTTACCTCGATCCTCAACCAGGGCGAATCGGCCAGCTGGCGTGAAGATCCCTATATCCGCGCCGAAACCGACAAGCCTCTGAATGAGCAGGTGCTTGATTTCCAGCGATCTGTTCATGTTCGTCCCGACCACATCCGTATTGGCGACGACTGCATGCTCAAGACCATGAGCATCAAGAAGTTTCCGGACCTGATGTGGCAGGGTGATGCTTCGCAGTACCTTGCGGACATCATGTCTCAGCGGGGCGGGATACGCGGCAACTGCGTGATCACGCTGACCATGTTCTTCCCGCCGCAACTGGAGACGAAAGACAAGCTGGCTCGCAACCGCCAATGGGCGATCAACCAGACCCAGGGGCCGCTGGCTACCTTCGTGCCGAAGCTCGTACAGAAGCGCCACGCTTACGAGGTGCTTTTCACCGACCTTGATAAGGGCTTGCCGAACATCAAGGCGGCCATGACCCTGGTTGTATTCGGCCGCAATAAGGAGGAGCTGACCCAGGCATCTTCCAACGCCAAAAGCCACTTCTCCACGCAAAGCTTCACCTTCATGGAAGACAAGTTCGTCGTCCTGCCGGTGTTCATCAATGCTCTGCCTATGTGCGCTGACCCGACCTCTATCCAGGATATGTTCCGCTACAAGACCCTGAGCCTGACCCAGGCCCTGCCGCTTCTTCCGATCTACGGCGACTGGAAAGGTACTGGCACGCCTGTCGCTCCGTTCATCTCGCGCAACGGCCAGCCGATGAGCTTCCACCTATTCGACTCTGATACCAACTACAACGGCACCATCGCCGCGCAGTCCGGGTCGGGTAAATCGTTCCTGACCAACTACCTGATCTCTTCCTACCTGTCGATTGGTGCCAAGGTCTGGTGTATCGACGTGGGCCTTTCCTACCTGAAGATTTGTGAAGCCTATAAAGGCGATTTTGCCCGCTTCGACCAGGACTCCCAGATTTGCCTCAACCCGTTCGAGCTGATCGAGGACTACTCCGAAGAAGAAGACGTGCTGGTCGGTCTGTTGTCGGCCATGGCTGCCCCGACCGTGCCCCTGGATGACTTCCAGACAGCCGGCCTCAAGAAGCATCTGACCAAGACCTGGGAAGAGAAGGGTAAAACCATGGTTGTCGACGACATCGAGCAGTCGCTGCTGTTGGACGTTGACCGCCGTATCAATGACATTGGCCACCAGCTCTTCGCGTTCACCTCCAAGGGTCAGTACGGCCGGTTCTTCAACGGCAAGAACAACCTGAACTTCCGCAACCCGTTCACGGTTCTCGAGCTGGAAGAGCTGAAGGGGCGTACCCACCTGCAGCAGGTTGTGCTGCTGCAGCTGATCTACCAGATCCAGCAGGATATGTACCTGGGTGACCGTGACCGGCCGAAGATTGTGATCATCGACGAGGCCTGGTCGCTGCTGAGCCAAGGCAACGTGGGCGAGTTCATCGAGCATGGTTATCGCCGCTTCCGTAAGTACGGCGGCAGCGCCATTGTGATTACCCAGGGCGTGAACGACCTGTACCAAAACAAGGTCGGCCAGGCCATTGCGGAGAACTCGGCCTTCACCCTGCTGCTGGGCCAGAAAGCAGAGGCCATCGACGCCATCCAGGAAAACAAACGTCTGCCGCTGGGCGAGGGTGGCTACCGCATCCTGAAGACCGTGAAGACCTACAAGGGCCACTACTCGGAAATCTTCATGCTGACCCCCCGCGGCGTCGGTATTGCCCGGCTCACGGTGGATGAATACGCGAAGCTGCTGTACTCGACCGCGCCGGAGGACGTGCAGGCCATCAAGGATTACACCAGCAGCGGTGTACCGCAGCACGAAGCGATCCTGCGCGTACTGAAAGACCGCGGTGTTGCCTACGATGCCACCAGCATTGAGGCCGCATGATGGGACTGCTGAAGTTCGATCCTGAGCATGCAGTTCGTAAGGCCCAGGCAGATGTGGCGGCAGAACGCGCCAGAGGCCCCCTTACGGGGGCTTTCCTGGTTAAGGCAGGCGTCATGTCGCTCCTGCTTACTGGGGCCATTGTGAGCCTGGCACAGCGATTTTCCATTGCCATCGCGCCCCAGGAATATCTGTGCCTGCCGCCGTACCGCATCTGGATCATCGATAAGCACGACACCACTCCGGTTCGAGGCGATATTTTCGCCTTCAAATCCACCGGCCTGGCCCCGGTGTTCGAAGATGAGACAACCATCGTCAAGGTGATGGAGGGCATGCCCGGGGATTCAGTAGCCGTCACCCAGAGCCAGGTGACCATCAATGATCAGGTGGTAGCTACGGGCCTGCAGGTGGCAACCGATATGGGCATCAGCCCCGATCGCTACGTTCGGGCAGGCACTATCGAGGCCAATCGTTACTGGTTCTTCGGCAAGACCGCCGACTCGTTCGACTCGCGGTACTGGGGTTCCGTAGACCGCTCCCAAATCATCGGTAAGGCCTATCCAATATGGTGATTCGACCCCTCGCGCTGGCCGTCTGCATGGCGCTGGCCGGTACACTTCAAGCTAACGACCTGGGCATCAAGCCCTTCGATATCGGAAAAATCGACCCCTCTGTACTGGAGCAGGCCAAGTCTGTGTCCGAACAGGGCCAGCGAGCGGCAAAGGAGGTTGGCCCTGCAGAGATGCGCTGGCTTGAAGAGCTTACTGCGCGTACTCCGGTCATTGAGCAGCCTGATGATGGCCAAGCCAGTCCAACAGTAGATTCAGAGAAAAAGCATCCCCTCGGAGAGGGGGTGCGGACGCTGATCTTCGTGTCCTGGTCGATGGGCGCTTCCGCCATCAAGGACATCATGGCCGCCTACGATGGCAGGCCGGCAACCGGGATCATGTTCCGCGGCATTCCGGACGGTATGAAGATGGTCGACGCCATCACCAAGATGCACATGCTCACCCAGGACACCCAGAGTCAGGTGAGCGTGCTCCTCGATCCCTTGGCCTTCCGCCGGCACTCCGTTGATTCAGTACCGGCCATTGTGCTCGAAGACGAAGAAGACAAGCTCATCGTCAAGGCCTCTGGCACAAGCTCGACCCGCCTGGTCGATGACGCAGTAACCGAAGGTGCGAAACCCGGGTCCGACTTGGGTTTGCATGGCCCGACCAGCGACATCATCGAGCCCGACATGCTTGAGCTCGCTAAGGAACGAATTGAAGCCCTGGACATGGAAGCGATGAAGGAGCGGGCAATCGACCGCTTCTGGACAGTTCACACCGGCACACCACTGCCCCCTGTCACCGTCCCAGCCAAGCGTATGGTCGACCCCGGCGTCATCATCGAGCAGGATATCCTCGACTACCACGGCAAAGTGGTGCAGAAAGCAGGGCGGATAAATCCCCTGGAAATGATGCCCTTCAACCAGAAGCTGGTCGTCATCGACCCGACCCAAGAATGGCAGGTAGAGCTGGCCAGGCGCGAATACGCCGACCACGGGGCCAGGCTAACCGTCACGGTGATGGCCACGCAAATCCCTCCCGCCTCTGGCTGGGAGTTGTTTGAGGCAACCCAAGATTCCATTGACGCCCCACTGTACCTGCTGCCGCCGGATATGGCCCAGCGGTTCCAGATTCTGAGAGCACCGTCCGTAGTGACAGCCGAGGGGCTTGAGTTTGCAGTACGTGAATACACGCGATCGGAAATTGTGGGTGGTGAAGATGAAGCGCTATAGGGCTCTCATAGCAGCTACGGCCATCATGCTGGCTGCGCTGCTTTCCCTTCCAGGAAGGGCATACGCTGATCCGTTGTGTGAAGACTCGGGCATCTTCGGCCCGAAGTTGTTCACGGATATTTGTTGGGCATGCTTATTCCCGATCAGGATATCTGGTGTGCAGATCACCCCTGGCAAAGCCCCCGAAAAAGCCTCGAAGAAGGTCTTCTGCATTTGCCAAGAGGGGAGTTCGAACATCTATAAGCCGGGCATCGTTACTGCGATGTGGGAACCGGCCCGGATCATTGAGAATGTGCGCAAGCCTGGGTGTTCGCCTACTCTCGGTGGTGTGACGCTACCGCTTGGCTCTAAACGCACATACGGTCGACTGAAGCAGGGCCATTTGCCTTCCAACGAGATCAATCAGGGTTCGTTCTATCACACGCACTACTATGCCTTTCCGCTGCTGCAGATCCTCGACCTGTATACGCCAACCAAGTGCAACCCGGACGGCTATCTGGACGTGGACATTATCTCATTCACTGAGATTGACCCGACCTGGGGTAACGCCACCCTGGCGTTCTTCCAGCATCCCGAATCTGCTGCGGTGGCGAATCCGATAGCCCGGGCAGCTTGCGCGGCCGAATCGGGGCTACTTGCCGCTGGCAAGGAACCGCTTGAGACGTTGTGGTGGTGTTCTGGAACGTGGGGCGGAATCTACCCTCTCGCAGGTCATACATCAGCAGCGGATATGAGCCGTACCACAGCGCTGATTTCGGCTCGCCTACTCAGCCAGCAGCATCGTCGTGGGCTTGCCCGGCGAACCATGGGCGATGAGAACATCTGCCGGGCCTCGTTCTACCCAACTATTCCCAAGTCCCAATACAAGCTCAATCAGTTCATGCCCAAGCCTATGACTCAAAAAGGCATGTGGCTTGGAGAGCATCCCTACCAATGGGACGGCAAAACCAATCGCCATGTTCCGGGTACCCAGGTGGACACTATGTACATGCTGTGGCGCTGGACAGACTGCTGCTCGAAACTTTAATCGGAAGGAGGGGCCGGTTTGCCGGCGAGCTATGACTGAGTTCTTTGTTCTATACGCGCCGCCTGTAGTCGGCATGGCAATCCTGGCGGGATTCATCCACGCCAGGCTCCTGGAGAAGCCGACCTATCGGGGCTGGTGGGGTGAATACAAGGTCAACTTTATGCTGCGGCTATGCCTAAGTAGCGAGTACAGCGTGTTACCCAATGCGATCTACCGTGGGAAGACCAAGGGGGAGAGCACCCAGGTAGACCACATTGTCGTGTCTAGGTTTGGTTTGTTTGTGCTTGAAACGAAGTCGTTCAAGGGGAAGGTGCTTGTCGACCCCCTTGAGCCTGAAACCTGGGTGCAGCTGGTTGGCCGGCGCAAGTACAAGGTGCAGAGCCCGCTAATGCAGAACTACGCCCATGTTAAGGCTGTGCAGCAGGCTACTGGCGTCCATGCTCAGAAGATCCATAGTTATGCGGTGATGGCTGGCGATGCGGATTTTCCTTACGGCCTCCCCGAGCGCGTGTATGGCATCTGGGGCGTGGTACGGAAGATACAGAGCTACAAGGCTCCGGTGTTCACCAGGCGGCACGTCGACGACATCTGTGCAGCGCTGAAAAGAAGGCGCGTTAAAGGCGGGTACTGGGCGGCCCAGCGTCATGTCGAGCGTCTGCGATCTAGGGGCGATAGTTAGAAACAATAAAGGTAAGGGCGGATATCCCGCCCTTTTCTATGAGCGCTCAAAACCAGACAGAATAGAGGTAATGGCCGAGCGGAATGCCTGCGATAGTCCCGAAAGCGAAGGCCAAGCTTGCTGCCACAATGGCTTGTGCATCCCAAAAAATCGCACGCTTCGGGCCGTCCTCGATCTCATAATCTTCCGCCCATCTGTCAAAGCCTGCCCTCATACCCTCATCCTTGCCTTCGTTCATCGTTCCAAGGTGGGCCAGAGGGCGGTTGCTATTGTGCGGGTCGGCCGGTTCTGAAGATGACTGGCCGGGATTGCGGCGACGCGCCGGTACCGGCCTCCCAGGTTGAACAGCCATCGTGTCGCTGCTTGTTGGCATTTTCCTTTCCCCATACAACTCGCCCTGCATAAGCAGGGCGATGTTGGTTAATCTGCGAAATTTGATCAGGCCGCGTCTTGGGAGTCGGCAGGTTGAGGTTCAGCCGCCGCCGGCTGCTCTTCCTGCGGTTCCAACTTTTTCTCTTCACGGGCAATAACGGCCTGTGTATCGGCGTCATCCTTAACGAAGGCGCTCTGCTTGGCGGCCTGGCTGAGCTTGTAGACAGAACCGAAGAGGCGCTTGATCTGGCCTGCCTTGGTGGCGCGGAACTGGTTTGCGACATCGGTTTCCATGATGCCCATCAGCCAAACGGTATCGACCAGGACGATCAGGTTGTCGAAGGCCAGCAGCAGATCAACGGCGCGCTTCAGTTCTGGGGTGGTAATTTCCACCTCGTAGCTTCCAGGGTTGTTGTGCTCAGCCCGGCCCTGGATTTTCTGTGCTTTCAGCACAGCTTCCAGGCGAGTGGTTTCGTCCTGGATTTCTTTTTCGAAGTCGGTAAAGAGCTTGTTCAGCGCCTTGGATGCCGCCTTGTGGTCTTTGGTACTGAGGTTCAGTCGAGCGATCCGCTTGCGAGAGATCACGTCGAGGATGAATAGGGCAACAGCAATGTTGTCCATTTTGTTGCCCAGGAAGCTTTTGGCTTCCTCGGTCTGAAATGTGATCTTCCGCTTCATGATCGCGGTCGAGTAGGGTGCATCGCTGGTTACGGGCTTGACGGCCATGGTGAATCTCCGTTGATTGGTGGCATGTTCATTCCACCAAATGCAACGGCTTTCGGTTGCGCTAATTCGACCAGATTCTGGTCAGCAAAAGGCTTTGCCAAGATTTTCTTGACTGGCAGCAGTTTCCACCTAGAAAATTGAACCGTGCACCACGCTTTACTTGTGGTGGTTAATCACATCTAAGAGGCTACAGCCTCACCAGTTCACTCCCCCGCGCCTCAGCGCACCGAATCTTCGCTAAGTGCATGTTGCACTCAGCAAGAGCCTGAACCACCTGTGTGTGGCCAGGCGCCCAAAACCACCTATGTGGTTTTGATCAAGTCTAGTCGTGCTTCAACCGACTCAACCAATAAGCCACGGCGAATCAACCCATTGGGTTGATTCCGCATGTGCGCAAACCATCCCTGACGGGGGACACTCCCGTTAGGGGGTTTCTCCGTCTGAAATTCAGAAACGGAGAAACGAAAATGAACGAAGCAATCCTCAAAGCAAAAGTCCTGTTCGGATTTGGGCTGCTGGTATCCCTTTTCGGGATGCTGTACGCACCTGAAGTAATCCGGGCCTTGGTGCCCTTTGCCATCTGTTTGTTCATCGCCTGTGTCGCTCTGTTCACCCCTGAACTGATCGCGCATGCAAAGCGTCAACTGGCTGGCCGCAGCCGCGGCTTTGCTCAAGCAACACCGCTTTTCAGCTCCAAACAGACCGATGTATCTGTGCGGGTCGAAAGCGTCCCGCATATCGACTACGACAACTATCTGATCCCCACCTACCTGCGCCGTCAGGAGGTGAAGTAATGATCCGCGTCGACTTCGATCAACCGGCGTACCTGCGTGCAAGCAAAGGCCTCGCCATCCTCTCTCCACGCCTCAACCATCTCCTTCCCGAGGATGATGAGGTGTTGGAATCAACTGCTCAGTCTGAGCCCGTCATCATCAACCGCCTGTACAACGGGTTGTCGAAGGTGCCGGCTACCACTGAGCCTGCTGCGGCTGAAGAGATCAAAGGGGAGTTCATCCCTTTCAACCGCGATGCAGATGCAACCAGCGCCCCAGAAACCGAAGAAGGCGTTGAGCTGAATTTCGGTGGCATCAAAGGCAAATCCGCAACCGGCCTGTATGGCGGCAGTGGCCATGCCCATTACCGCTTTAACAAGAAGAACGGCAAGTCGTTCTTCGTTCGAGTCGGTAAGCACCTGATCTGGGGTATCGAACTGGCTCCTGAGCTGCGCCGTAGCGGTGCTGTAAAAGGCCAGAAAATAAGCGTCACCTTCATGGGCAAGAAACCGGTCACGGTGCTCAAGGCGGTGAATAACAATGGCCAAAATGATGCTGAGTGGGTGGAAACCCACAAAAACCTCTGGGAGGTCAAGGTAGTCAATTAAGCCAGCAACCCCACGCCCAGCAATGGGCGTGGATACACCTTACAGCTATAGGAGATCACCATGTCCGACAGCTCGAAGAGCCTTTACGCTCCAGAGAAAAAAGATGTGCTCGAAGCTGCCAAAGGCCGCTGGCAAGACATCTTCGATCACCTTGCGCCGTCTCTCTCTCCCTTTCAGGCCAAGCCCGGAAGATCCGGCACTTGTCCGAAACACGGCGGTAAAGACGGCTTCAGGGTTTTCAAGAAAACAGCCGGCACCTCTAGCGGTGGTTGCTGCCAAACCTGTGGCTTTAGGGCTGACGGTATGGCACTGCTGATGTGGGTCAATGACTGGAGTTTCAGTCAGGCTCTCGCAGAAGTAGGAGCCCGTCTTGGAGTGGTTGACCCCAATGGCCGACAGGCCAATGCGGTGAAGCCCATTCCGAAAAGAGCGGTTCAGAAGCCTGACCAGGCAACTGGCCCTAGCGATGCCTGGATCAGGGAGTCGCTGCGCAAAATCTGGAAGGGAACAATTCCCCTGACAGATCAAGCTGCTGAGCCTGCCCGCTTGTACCTGCGTTCACGCGGTATATTGGCTTGGGATCGGCCTGGGATAGAGCGCACTGTGCGCTTTCATCCTGAACTGCCGTACCCGGGCAAGAAGGGCAAGCCAACCTACCATCCGGCAATTGTCACATGCCTAATCGCCTCGAGCGGTGAAGCTGTGACGATCAATCGGCTGTACTTGACGGCGAAGGGGGAGAAAGCCTCTTTACCTGAATGCAAACTGATGTTCCCAATCCCTAGCGACCGCCTCCGTATTTTTCCGGGATCGGCCGTCATCACGTCAAAACCTGTAGAGGTCATCGACGTGGCTGAAGGGTTGGAAACGGCGTTGTCGGTTGAGACAGCAATGGGTATCCCTGTTTGGCCTATGGTCAACAGCTACCTGCTGCAAACCTTTATCCCACCCGTTGGAACCACCGCTGTCCGTATCTGGGCAGACAAGGATCGTAGCGGTGGCGGACTCAAAGCGGCGCAAGCCTTGAAAGTTCGCCTGTGGGATATGGGGATTCGTGCTCAGATCAAGCTTCCTGGCATGGAAATCCCGGAAGGTAAGAAATCTGTCGACTGGAACGATGTGCTCATTGCACATGGCCCTATCGGCTTCCTCGCTCATGAGGCCAACCGCGCAACGCGGTAGGCCTCTGGGCTTTTCCTACCAAAAACTGGTCGGTTTAGAAGACCTTTCCTCTCGCTCGATGAGCAAAATGGCCAAGTCAGAAATCTCACTTGGCCACCTCAATGCTACCCAAGTCATTTGCGCCATTTCTTCTCGCCTCGCTCATCGCGGGGACTGCCTACGCAGAACCAAATCAGGCCCCTAAGGCAGAGCCTCCTATAGCTGGTTCGTCCTTCTACTCAGACCAGGAGAGAGGATGGTTCTGGTATGAGGAGCCGGAGCAGGAGCCTGAAGAGAAGCCTGAACCGGCCCCTGAAGCTGTTGTGACCGCCCCTGCTAAAGCCGAAAGCGAGCTTCCACCAACCGGAAGCGTCGCCTGGCTGCAGATCATGATACCCAAGCTCAAGGAAGCCGCCATTGACGATCCGTCAGAGGCGAACATCAAGGCCTACTACTACGCCCAGCGCCTCATGCTCGACAAGGCAGAGCGGTTCTCCCGCGCTGCCGTTGAAACGGTCAAGAACGAACCAATGCTGGATGAAGACCTGAGGTATCCAACTACCAATGCAGCGTCCGCTGCCCTGGCCGACGCCGCGGTCAAGAAGAAAGACGCGCTGTTAAGCCAGATCGCCGGCAACGCTGCGCTCATGCTCTTTTTCAACGGCAACGAATGCATCCTTTGTCCTCAGGCGGTCGCAGCGGTATCCGGTCTTGAGCACAGGTACGGCTTCACCATCATCCCTGTCTCCATGGATGGGAGCCCCCTGCCAGGTGGGCGATACACAAACACCCAGTACGACACCGGCCTTGCTAACCACTTGGGGATCGTTACTACCCCTGCCATCGCCCTGGTGGTGCCGCCCAATGACGTTCGGATCGTGAGCTACAGCACGATCTCAATGGAAACAGCAGGCAATCGCATCCTGCATGCAGCTAAGGACGTTGGGCTCATAACCGAGCACGAATACAACGCCACCTCGCGTTTAGCCCAGATCGGCCTGATCAATCCGCAGCACATCGCAGGCGCACCACAAGACCCTACGCAAGACCCTGAAGAATTCGTGAGCCAAATGCGTAATGCCGCCACCCGAGCCTTTGATATCAAACATGGAGAAAGCCAGTGAGGATCAAGAAACTTGCCCTAGCCATTGCCCTGGCCGCCCCTCTCAGCGCCTCAGCCAACATGGAGCAGCAGGTCAACCAGATGTTCGGCCAGCTGATCAATATCACCGGCCCGGGCTCTTATCAAACAGCTACTCGCGGTGTGGTAACGGGCGGTGGAGTTGTCCTCCGAAACCGCATTTCCACCTCAAACCTGATCAGCATCACCGCCCCGTCAGCGAAGGGTGGTTGTGGCGGCATTAACCTGTATACCGGTTCCTTCTCCTTCATCAATGGCGAAGAGTTCGTAGCATTGATGCGAAACATTGCCTCAAATGCGGTCGGGATAGTCAGCGGCTTTGCCTTTGACGCGGCGCTTGAATACATGGATCCCTCTACCGCGAACATCATCAGGAACCTGGCGAACAAGATTCAGCAACTGAACCAAATGTTTTCAAACTCCTGCCAGTTGGCTAGCGGGATTGTGAGTGGAGGATTAAAGGCTTTCCAAGAGCGTCACGACTTGAAGGCAGCAAGTACGGCCTTCCTCGATAGTGTTGCTCCCGATTTCTTCTCTGCAAAAACAACCAAGGAGGGTTCGGCGGCAGAACGCCTCCAGTCAGCAGGCAAGATTAAGCCATGTGTTGAAACCGGAAATATTATCTGGTGTGCCTTAAAGAAGACAGGACTAGCCTCGCAAATCATGTTTGGAAGTGATGAGAACGCAGAGTTCATCATGTCCATGACAGGCTCACAGATCATTACTATTGGGAACGATGATCGCGGCGGGATGAACACCAAACCAACCCCAGTGCAGGCCACAATTAAAGACAAAGCACTAACTCTCTTTGTAGACGGCGCGCAGGATTCAGAGCTTAAAGTTTGGACATGCGATTCCGACGACAAAGATCAATGCCTTGTACCTACCCCTAGAACGCTCGGCACCTTCAAAGGTCTCAAGCAAAGGATGATTGAAGATGTTAAAAACAGTGGTGCGTTTGAACGCTTTGCTGTTGGTAATGCAACCGCAGCAGACGGAAACCGTATTAAGTATTTAGCAACCAGCAGTGTTGGTGCGAATCTCTTCAAGGTTCTACAGAAATCCGGTGCTGAGGCGGGGCATATCTATTTCGAGGAGTTCGCCCAGGTCATCGCTCTAAATGCAGCTTACAGCGTTGTAATGGATCTTCTTGATTTGACATATGCAGGCGTGTCCACTGTTGATTTCCCTGAGGCAGAAGATATTAAAGTTGAAATACGAGAAACGCGGCAGCGAATTTCCATGGAGTGGACAAGCGCAATGGCAAGTGGCACCAACTTTCGCGATGCTGATCGCCGCGCAGCGGAAATCATGAAGATGGCACCTGTCTCAGATCAAGGCAAGTTGCCGCAAGGCCGTCAGATTCAGTCGGCGGGGAACTAAGCAATGAGTATGAACATTTACACAACCGGCAGCGCCGAGTTCCTTGAAATCATGCTCAATGCGAGCGCCATGATTACCTCGTCGGGAACATCCGAAGACCTTGCAAGGATTGGCCTTATGATTGGCTTGCTCCTTCTTGGGTTTCAGGCTGTATTCAACGGCCAAGGGATCTCTTTCCAGAAGGCCGGGCTTCTGTTGGTTTTGTATCTCATCTTCTACGGTCCGACAACAACAGCAGTTATAGAGGACACAACCACGGGGCAGGCGAGGGTGGTTGACAATGTGCCCTTAGGGCCAACATTTGTCGGCTCGGTGATTTCGACAGTTGCATACGACATTACTCGCGTCGGTGAACAGGCCTTTTCAACCCCCACAATGACCGACTATGGGCTCTTCAGCAGCCTTACGACCATTAGCCGGGTGCGCGATGCACTGCGCAATCCTTTGGCGCTCGATTCATATGTGAACTACAGGAAAAACGCGGGCTGGAACCTGCCAAGAAGCGTTGATGAGTTTCTGACGTTCTGTACTCTGAACCCGATTGCCCTACGGGAGTATCAGAGCATCGACGACCTTTACCGCGCCTCTGGCGCTGCAGGGGTCTTCAACGCGCCGCTTACATCTCAGTTCGTCTACATCCAGGACGGCACCGTACCTGGCGGCCAGCTGATGTCGTGCAGCCAGGCCCAAGCTGTACTCAATACGGCACTAGCCGATGTCTACACCGACTTGATGGAAGATGTACTCGCCCGAGGCTTTGCTACCGAGCGGGCTGCTGGAAAGATCAATACCGCTGGCGAGGTAATGGCGCGTACCGATGACGCCATCCAATCAATGGGGATTAGCGCCAAGAATGCCCAGGGTTACACCACCATGGCCCTGATCGTCCCGATCTTTGGGGATGCCCGCGTCAACGCCCTGAACCATTGGCAGGAGCAGAATGCTGCCATGGCTTTGCGCGAATCCCTTAACCAGCAAGAAATCCAGTGGGCAGGCAAGGGCGACATCTTCAAGCACTACATGCGCCCCATGATTGCCTTCTTTGAGGGCCTGCTGTACGCGATGACTCCGTTCATGGCCTTTGCCCTCGTGCTGGGTAGCCCTGGACTGTCCGTGCTCGGCAAATACCTGATCTTGCCGTTGGCTGTTGGCCTGTGGATGCCCCTTTTAAGCATCGTCAATGCCTTTACCCTTTGGTATGCCGGCGCTGAGATTCAGGCTGTGTTCGAAGGCTATGACAGCACAAGCGAAGGCTTCGCAATGCTGCAGGTGCTGGACCTAGATCAAGCCATTTCGAAGGCGCTTGGGATAGGTGGTTTGCTTGCTGCCTCGGTACCGCCCCTAGCACTCTTCATCGTGTCTGGCTCAGCCATGGTGGCCAACGGCATCATGGGCCAGATGACGCAGGGCGATAAGTTCAAGTCCGAGGATGTGTTGCCGCGGGCGAAGAACCAAGCGCCGGTGATGGATTCGACCAGCAGCTTTACGTCTGACCAGATGACCCAGGGCGTTGCTGTTACTGGAGCAAGGGCGGTTGCACCAAAGATTTCGGCCTCACAATCAGCAGAGGCTGCAGTTGAAAGTAGCCGCACCAATGCAGAAACAGCCACCAGTCAACTGCAGCAGCAACTTGTTGCTGGCTCATCGCAATTAAATAGCAGCTCAGAAGGCCGGCAGACCTTAGCGGGCCTTGGGCAGCAATCACAAGCAGCCCTTGGTCTGAGTAAAAACGCACAGTTCAATGAAGCGTCCAAAACGCTTCAGTCTCATGGAATAACACAAAATGAAATTGCGCAGGGCGTTTGGGGTGCATCTATAGGCTTCCAAGCGCCATTAGGAGCGATTGGAACAAAACTTGAACAGAGCGAATCCTTCCAGAAGATGAGCTCTGAGCAGCAGCAGCAAGCTCGTGAGGCAGTTGCGCAACTCAGTCGAGCTGTTCAGTCAAATATGAGTGAAAGCACAATCTACAACTCTGCAGATTCGTTTAATTCAAGCCAGCAGGCAATGCAACAGGCTTCCAATGGTGAGCAAATAGCGAAAAGCACCACGGCCGCAAAAACGGCTCAGGAAGCCTATAAATACGCAGCGTCACAGAAAGAGGCATGGTCATCCAGGCAAGATATGGACATTGGTGTTGCTGCTGCAAGTAGCTTAGCGAGAAGCGGCTTGCCAAGAGAAGAGGCCGCCCGTCAAATATTGGACATGGCTGGGAAAACGAATGATGATCAGCAGGCAATTCGAACGCTTATAGATAGCTCTACTGTGCGCGGCGTGAGTGCAGACAGTAATGAGCGTGCTGTAGCAGCTTCAATGCTACACATGATGCAGTCAGGTAGGCTAGATGAACTTATCGGCTCGAAATTCACTCCGTTTGACTTCAATGTAAGCGCTGGCAATGCAAGTGAGTTTGAAGGCATGCAAGACAATCGCATACCAACTGATCACTTAAATGACAGATTCAACTCAAAGTGGAGTGCAAATGAAGGCGGCTATACATCGGAATACGATATGTCCCTGTCTGGTCGAGAGCAATCGGTAGAGAGCGGAAAAGATATTGTTAGTGCAGCTCAAACTGAAAACGACAATGTTGTAGCCGAATATAACCAAGAAAACCTAAACGCTGTTCCCCAAATGACGATGGAGAAGCCTGATGTAAGCATGAATACCACGTCACCTGTTGTTGATGGGTTTAAGGGCATAGGGAACTTTGATAGCAGCAACACCCTTATTGTAGGAGCAAAGCAGATAGCCTCTCCGGTTATCAATGCTGTGAGCGATGGGTACAGTAAATTGCAGGAGCTAAGCCGTAACAGCAAAAAGCCTCCTAGTATAGACGATTAATTTTATTAACAAAAAACCCGCCAAGCGGGTTCTTTTGTGGGTGTTGACTGCGCGGCGGTTATTGTTATGAGATTAGCTCACCTTCGTAAACCGCCACGCAAAATAAATTGAACCAGCAATGGGAAGAAGCGCCAGTATCCCTGGCAAACCTCCGGAGAAAAATTGCTCGTTGAGGAACCCAAGAATCGCAAAACCGCCCAACAGACAAACGAAGGAAAGGATAAGCGCTACAGCGCGGTACCATGTCGATGTCCGAACGTCCGTTGCCGCACCATCCCAGCTCTCACTCAAGCAGAAAGGGCAGCAGTTCGACACCGGCCGACCGCCACCGATACGCCAACCCCAACCACCGTAAATACCGGGGCTGAAGATCGTCTTCGGAACCATCATCATCCCACAGCACTTGCACTGGACCTTGTCGTTGTTAGCCATACATCACCTCATCAATCAGTTTCATGTCTACATCATCCCATGACCCGGCAGTAACCCAAGCGACCCCGCGGCGCTACGAAACCGCTTTCCTGGACGGGAAAAAAAGCCCCGACATCGCGAGGCTCAAACCTATTTTTGACACCATGGACATCCGCATGGCTTTCGCCTGTCGATGATAGTGATGTTCTTGCACAACTTGCATTCCTCTATGCCAACCTCCTGAGCCCGGTAACCTGAGGCCAGGAGCCAGCAATCGGAGGCGTCGAGCATGTCGTCTTCGTGAATGCCAAGGTAGGCACAAATCTGACGGTATTCATGCAGCGCCCTTGATACCCCGAAGCCGTTGATGCTCACAATCGGCTCATTGGCGAGCATTAGGTAGATAGCCATGAAAAGGAGAGAGTGGTGGGCATTGCGCTGAATAGTACCGGTGTGACTGCCGATCCGACCGCCTCCCTTCGGCATTACCGCCTGCTCCCTACGGAGCTTGCGGTGAATGCTGTTGACCTTATGCGGCAACCCTACATGCGCGATAACGAGCTTCGGGGTCACCCCATCTGAAAGGAGGTTGTGAGCGATAGCTTCAGCCCCCATCATTTCAGCATTCCAATCCCGGATGCGGCCGAGATGTTTCGGCCGATTGATCAGGAGGAACCGATAGTCTCCCAGGATGATGCGCAGGCAGTCACGCAACTGACTGCTAGGGTCGTCCGATCGTAGCTCAAGAGAGGCAAGGTTGCAGCGGGTACCCAGACTGAAGCCACCTTTCTGGATCAACATGAGACGGCGAGCGAAAGGCTCTGCTCGGAACCTGTCAAACCCCTCCATATCAAACCCGATTGAGATGAGAGAATTAGCCCTGTTGGTGACAGCAAAGGCCACCGTTTCCATGATCATGGAAAGCCGAATGCAGGCGCTCTCGAACACATCGTCATCGAGCCCGGAGCGGCCGATATCCATCGTCCTGTAGAAGATCCGGAAGAGGGATACAGGGAGCTTGTCAATCGCCTCAAGCTTCTTCCGATTGAGGAGTTGAAGCCACATTAGATCCTTGGAACCGATCCGTTGCTCAGCCAGCACTGCGCTAAACTTAGAATCCCCGTTAAGGACAATTCGCCGCAGTGTCATTTGAACCAAAGCGCTATTCAGTGCATACATCCGAACTAGCCTCCCTGCCTCTCCAGTCTCTGCAGAGCACGCCAAATATATAGGACGTTTCGTGCATAGGTGCGGGCATCGATTTCACGCTTAGGGTTAAGGGTATGATAACCCCCTATGCCTAGCTCCAAATCACCACGTTTCGCCGCGATTGCTTCGCAGAGAATATCAGCGGCAACCTTAATATTTGTCTCTGGATTAAGCAACAGCTCTGGCTTGCTGACCCTGTTACCGTTCCAATGATAGTTAATCTGCATCATTCCGATGTCAGTCAACTTGTCTTCCGCAATATACTTAGGCAGGAGTGCAACAGCCTCGCCCTTTGAGGAAGGGTATTTCGAACCGCTGGGCTCATTCCTAAGTGCAAATGGGTGCGGGCGAACGAGCCCTTCCCCGGCAGATGAGCGAGATTCCTGAAGCGCTATTGAGTAAAGCAACAAGGCTGGCGCATTGCATGAGCTTGCCTTCGAAGCGCGCTCCCACATTGTCCCCTGAAGCGAGAATGCCGCAACGGTATTCGCCAGCCCAGCCAACAACAATACTGCGACAATGCGTCCCTGGTTAAGCATTGGTATTACTCTTAATCCAGTTAGGGGCTGAACGTCTTTTAGGAGGTCCTGCGGGTGTATTTTCTGCTGCCGTATGACTGGCTTCCTCCGACTCCGAGGCAGGGGTTTCCACAACTCCTAAAGAATTCGTGTTTTTAAATGATACCGAACTCAACTGCATCGCAGCCAAAGCAAGTAGCCGCTTGCCTCTATACTCAGGCTTAAAGCCTTCAAGATGCTCAAGTAGCTCTTGGTATTGCTCACCAACTCTCACTTGGAAACGCATATATGTCCTTAGCGCCTCATTTTGAGGCGCTCCTGAATAAACTTTAAGAGGCTGCGATATTGTAAAAGCCAACCGCATTACTCTTCACGCTATCGGAAGGCTTGATAACGAGTGACTCGGGAAATTCCACCTTTGCATAGCCTTCATAAACATTAGCACCGCCACCACCAAGAATAACGCAGTCTACGGCTCGCCCTTTGAGAAAGCGTAGCGTCTGTTTGATTTCGGTAAATACCCCTGGCACTACACGATCAGCCGCGCGCTTCATGTATTCAGCAAGCTCTACCTTGCGACCAAACATAAGAATAAATGTCTTGCCAGTCTGAAGGGCGTGCTCAATCTTCTCAACGCCAGGGATGCCACCGTGATCTTTAGCAATTTCCTCATTGCAGGCCTGAAGCAGAACGCTCATAGCCTTAACGCTACTGGAGCTTGATTGTGCGACTAGCTCTTTATGGTCGAACAGAACCCAGTCAACGCTAAAGAAGCCCGGATCAATAATCAGCGAAACCGACTCTTCAACAACATCAGCATGTTCAGATGAGCAATAAATATCGGTCAGCGTACCAATTGGCTGAGCCACAACCACAACCGATTTCACTTCGATGCATCGCTTGGGGGTAACTTGATGCGCCCCCTTCATTGTCTCGATAAGACCCTGAACGTACTTATCGTCCCGCGACTGAGAAACAGGCAATCCGGTAACCAGAACATCAATTACATCGCTATCACCAGCAGCATGCAGCAGCGCACCACGGAATAGGGCCTTATATGCTGGCGACTGGGTATAGTCCTGATGCAACTCACGGCCCTCCTGCACGCGGCCAGGGGCCGCAAAGGCCACCCACTGCACACCGTCAACTTCAACCAGCACCTCGCCAGCCCGCAGCCCGGAATCGCCCGGAATCGTGTCCAGAGGGGCGGCCTGTGAAGGCCGCACAATGGTTTCGTACTGATCTACACCATCGCCAAACACCCCAATCACATTGCTGTAGCCAATATCCAGCCCCAAAAAGTTCGCCATATCACCACTCCATCAAAGATAACCCCTTCCAGAGGGGGTTCGAACGGTGCTTCTTCGCACCTTCACAGCCCATTGAGACATGCAAATCCGAGAACCCAAGCCCGTGGCGCTGCCAAAACGGATCGAAGATGGCAATCAGCGAGACCTTAACTGCCCTGTAGTTGACCAATAAGGCCAACCTGCTGCCATGAGTTGCCAAAACGGACGCATGCCGACACTCGGGGCGATTATCCAGGGCTCGAAAAGGTAAATGGCTTCTAAACCTGCAAGAAAATTGTCAGATTAGGCCCGTAGAGGGCGCAAACGCCTGCCATGATCCCCGGATTTGAAGCCGGAAGCTGGTCATGACCAAGAAGACCCTCACCATCGGATGTGTGCTGGATGAGCATTACGCGGAGCTCTACAAGCAGGCCATGAATGTTGCGGCCGCTTACCTTGCCCATGCCAACTGGGCCATTGCTCATAACCCAGACAAGAAGCTCCATGCACACATGCTGATCACGGTTCGGGTCAAAACGCCTGGCTGCTGGGTCGCTGCCTGGAGCAAGAAGATCAAGGTCAAGGACTCAGATAAGGCTCTAGCCGCTGCCAGCAAGCTTCGGGGTGGCAGGGCACCCAAGGCGGGCGACTGCATCACCAAGGAACTCCCCAAAGGAGCGGGCAACACCTATCCGGCCAGCACCTTCACGTCACTTCCTACCGAGCTGAGGCAAATCGCGATCCACTACGAGCGCCTGCTTGGATCAATACGCAAGGCAGGCAACGACAACCGTTTACAGAAGCGGGCCATGCTCTACAGCCTCGAAAGATCCCGGAAAGTCATCGAGGAGTGCTCGGGAGTGCTCGCCGCCGGTGAAGCCCTACGGTCAGAGGCCTTCGTCGCTTCTTTAGAAGGTCTGGAAGTCAGTAATGACGGGGGCTGCAGATAGATTGCGGCGTGTTTTAGAAGCCGCTACGCAGCTCGGCCGCTCATTTAGAAGGTAGGTTAGAAAGTCACTTAGAAAGTAGCCTAGAAGATTTCCAAGCCAGCAGCTCCCTTAGAAAGCTGTAGGCCAGCAACCATGCGGGTTGCAGCCAAGTTCAAAGCTTCAATGCGTAGCTTAGAAGGTCACTTAGAAAGTAGCTTAGAAAGTAACTTAGAAGATTTCCTGAATCCGGCGTTTCTTAGAAAGCTCAAACCCAGCAACCACGGGGCCTGGAGGCACCTTCTAACAGTCACTACGCACGACTGGCCATCTTCTAAAAGAAGGCGCGAAAACAGACCCCATTCCGTATAGATATATTACGAGTGTGTGTTTTCTGGGATTTACCCCGTGTCGCGCAGCGTAGTGATTCAGAGGAGGGGAGGGAACTGGGTCTTGGGGTTGGGAAGCGCTTGGGGCTTCCGCGGGGCGTGCCAGGATGATAGCAGAAGCTGATCTGAGGGGAGAAATTTAGGTGGGAACGGCGGAACTGCTGCTGGGAGGAATTTTATCGCTGGGCGCATGCCTGGGTGTTTTCTGGCTGACCCTGATGGTGTGCCGGTGGATACGTGCGGACATCAGGGCAGACCTTGAGCGAATCGGTGAGCTGCATGCACGGCTGAGGGGAGGTGGCGATGGGCGTTGAGGTTTACTGGCTGCCACACCTTGGACCGTGGACGGACGCGGTGCATGGCGCGGTAGTGACGGGGATGCTGATAGCAGGGATTTTCTGCGGGGTATCTCTGGCGATTCGGGGTTACCGATGCGCGCTGCAGGCGCTGGCCTGGGCGGTGAGGAAGTAGACATGGAGGGGCGATTGGAATTCAGAGAGATAAGGCCGGGTGAGTATTGGCCGCCTGTTCTACCGAATGGGAAGTTCTTTGCTGTGCCGGCCGGGGCTGACCAGGTGATGGAGATCCTGACGGTTACCAACGAGGGACTGCGTTGCGGTGGAGTGAGTTATGACTGGGAGGACCTTCACGGCGTTTCGATAGTGGGTGAGCAAGCGTGTTTGGTTAGCCACAAGTACATATCGGGCGGACTGAAGTTTGTGATTGCGACATGCCGCTTTGAGGATGAGCGCCAGAGAGTGCACTTCAACATAAACGGCTACCCGGTTGAGTATTGCCTGATGAACCGAATAACGTTCGAGCAGCAGATGCTTGCAGATAACACTGTGTCGCGCAGCGAATAATGGCGGCTATATGAATCGAAGACTGAAGACAATCATGACGCTGAGCGGAGAATTCCCGCTGAACGGATTTGCGCTGCCGGCGGATGAGATTGGTTTCAGGGAAGTTCTGCTGGAGATCGAGAGGGATTTTCCGGCCTGTGTAGATTTGATAGTTGCGGTGATCTGTTTTCAGAAGGTGCATGCGTTAAGGGAGAAATCTCTGCGAGTGCTTTCGGACTTGATTGGGATCATGACGGAATACCGTGAGGTCCCGATAAGTGTGCGGGTGGTTGCGTTTCTTGAAGCTGCGCGGGATTCGCTAGCGCAATTGATGGGAGGCTTATTCAGAAGCACTGAGCAGGAGCGGATGATATTGGCGTCAATGTTGTCATCACGGTTTTCGGGAAGGCTGCCGAGGCCGAGCGAGATTAATTCGCCTGTGAGTTTGGCCGAGAAGTATTTTATGCACGGCAATGATCATGTCCGCCCATTTTGGGTTTTGTTTCATGGGTGAGAGAGTGTGTCGCGCAGCGGTCGTTTATGAACTGGGGGATACACATGGCGGAAATTGATAAAGCGCGGGAATTGGAGAAGATTAAGAAGTGTTTGGCGCTGTCGCAGTCTTTGAATACATACGAAGCTTAATCGGCATTGAGGCAGCCGCGAAAACTGACGGATGAATTCCACCTGGATTATTCTGATGATGAAGCGTCCCGGGCGGAAGAGCATGGATTCAAGATGGCAAGGCGCAAGATTAACCTGGCAGAGATAGCCGCGATTATAGCGGGAGAGGAACAGGGCAACAAAGTGAGCCTGCACATGCCGATGGGTCGTGATGAGAAGCAGTTACTGATTGAATAAAATGAGGAATTAGAATGCCGGAGGTGAAAGTGAGTGAAGTAGTTGAGTTACACCAGCAGATCAACATGCTTGAGGAAGTTCAGAATGCAATAGCAATGCATCTCAACGGTTCTGGACATGGGCCGCGAGATATGGCTTATGAAAGGATGTGCAGTTTCCTCTATTATATCGGTTGGGTGTCAGCATTTGGGGCCGGATTGACCGCCATATACCAGCTGTATGCACCAAACCCCGATGTCGGATTCTGGTTCGTGACGCTGATGGTGCTGTTTATAGTGTCGAAGGTGTTCGAGCATGCGTTGAATAAGCACCGTCTCACCCAGCAAACCTGGGTTGGATTTATCGCCTCCAAGCTAGCAGGTTACAAACCTCTCGATATATATGGTTGGAATGACCTGATGTACCAGATGCATCAGGCCCCGGAGGCTGAGTGGGATGCCGCGTTAATGCTGGCCTGGATTAAGGATAGTGAGCTGCCTGAGGCCAATGCTCGATATCAAGCACTGCTGCCGAGGCCGACGATCAAGATCCCGGGTGAAGCCAGTGGGCGGCAGGACTGATCGAACAAACCGGCCCGCTTTAAGCGGGCTTTCTTTTTGCTGGCGTTGTCCACCGAAAACCTGAGTAAGTCTGTGGATAACCCAGTGGGCCGGTTGGCTGTGCTGGCCTGAGGGTGGTTGAGCAATAAACAGCCAGCGTAGGTTTGGGTTTTGCCCGGAACAAAGAGACAATCCAGCTATTGCCCGGGTGCGCTCTGTGCCCTGAACAGGAAGGAGTTTTAACGTGGAGCGACAGACTTACGAGCAGCACATGGAATTCATCAACGACACCGTGTCCCGGCTTGAGGCCAACCAGGTTGGAATCGACGAGTTGGAGGATCTAGCCCGCAAATTTGCGGAGTCCCGTGAGTATTGCCTGGCGAGACTGAGCAGCATCGAAAGCGTACTCAGCGCCACCCTGGGCGGTGACCAGGGCGGGGCGAAGTGATGAATGCCGTCGCAGGGCAGCTGGTGGCCAATAGCGAGCACCTGACGCTCAGTGCCTACCTCAAGCAGGTATCGAAGGCGATCAAGCTGGCGATGCCTGATAGTTGCTGGGTTATAGCCGAGCTTTCCGACTTCAAGCTGCGGGCAAACGGCCATGTCTACATGGACATCCTCGAGTCTGAGGCCGGTAAGGAGGTAGCCAAGGCCAAGGTGACGATGTTCGCCAATTTGGCGGGCAAGGTGATGGCTGAGTGGAAAAACGTCACTGGCGGCCTCCCAGAGGCCGGCATGAGGGTACTGATCAAGGTCAGGGCAGAGCTGTCGCCTCAGTACGGCTTCTCGCTCAATGCCACTGGTCTTGACCCGAGCTACACCCTGGGCGACATGCAGGCCAAGCTGCAGGAGATAATTCACTCCCTGAAAAGCAAGGGTTGGTTCGAGCTGCAGCGCAAGCTGCCTGCTCCTGGTGGGCACTGGCGTATTGCGGTGATCTCGCCCCACGAGGCAGCCGGTCTTGCGGACTTCAAACGCGACGCCCAGCTGCTTGATGACGCGGGTGTGTGTCGCTTCGACTACTTCTCGGCCACCTTCCAGGGGAAAGACACCTCGGAGTCAATTCGGACGGCGATGCGGGCGGTGCATGAGCGTCACCAGGGCGATCCTTACGATGCGGTGTGCATCATCCGCGGCGGCGGGGCCAAGGCGGATCTGGCGCACCTGAATGACGGCAACCTTGGGGCCTGGGTATGCCGGCTACCGATCCCGGTCTACACCGGGATTGGCCACGAGATCGACGAGTGCCTGCTTGACCTGGTGGCGCACCGCAAGTTCGACACCCCCTCCAAGGTCATCGGGTTCATCAAGACCAGCCTGATAGCTGAGGCAACGGGGCTTCGTACCGGGCTGCAGGCAGGGAAGGCCAAGATTCTGTCCTTGGCAGCGGGTGAGCGGCCGTTGCTTGAGAGGCGGTGGGGTGAGTTTTCCCGGCTGGTGAGGGGCTTGACCCATCGGCAGCAGCAGATTGCGTTGCAGGCTCGGGGTCGGGTGGATGTCGCGGTGGGGCGGCTACTCAGTGGCCAGCGCCTGCTGCTTGATCGGCGTGCAGCTGACCTGGGGATGCTGGGTCGGCAGTTCTGTGCCGGCCAGCGTCAGCAGATCCTGCTGGCCGGCGGGCGGGCGAAGTCTGCCGGCCAGGCCCGGGTAGTGCGTGACCGCAGCCAACTGGAGATGGCCAGCATGCTATACGAAAAGACCAACCCGCTTGCGTTGCTCGGTCGGGGCTTTGCCCTGGTGCGTGACGCACAGGGCGATATCGTCACCAGCGCCGGCCAGGCCGTAGCCGCCGGGGAACTGAGCCTGACCTTTGCCGATGATGTTGTTCGGGTGAGGACAACAGAGGAACAAGCCAATTGAACATCTACGAGATGTACGACGAACACGGACGCCGGCCGGGATTCTGGGTGCGCCGCACAACCTGGGGCACCACCATCGCCAAAGTGATCGAGGTGGGCGAGCTCAAGGGCCCAGGGCCGTACTTTGGCAATCCGACCGTAGTCGCCACCGTCTACGACTTCGAGTCAGGCGAGGTGAAGGATGAGCGATTCGTCATTGGCTCGGCCGGCACCTTCAAAACGTGGCGCTGGGTCCTGCCGCCGGAGTGGAGCGGGGAGCAACCATTCGATCCCCTGGCTGGGAGAGTGGTGCTGCATGTCCCGTTCGAGGAAAACCGCAAAGCCAGCCGCCTGGGAGCCAAATGGTCAGAGTTGCTGGATTCCTGGTGGGTGGCCGAGGACAATGACAAGGCCCTGGCCAAGGCTCGCGAGTTGGGCTACCTGACCCCGCCCGCCCGCTGATCTGCTTCAAGGTGCCCTATGCAGAGCGCGAGGTGGCGAAGGCTGCAGGGACACGCTGGGTCAACGGGGAGAAGGCCTGGGCAGTACCGGTGGATGACAATCAGGCCCTTGCCGCTATGGCCGATGCGGGGTTCCCCGTTCGTGAAACATAACGGAGGGATGCACGGGCCGGCGGTGACAACCGGGTAAGCTTTGAATATGATGCCAGTTGAGGCGAAAAGCATATTGCTCGTCTGGAGAGTGCAATGAACGTGAAAGCCAAGTCCAAAGCAAAGAAATCGGATGACAGTAAAGATCCGGGTCTGAGCATTCTTGCGAATAAGGCCATGGTCGCCACTTACTCCGCTTATACCCGTGCTCTCCAATCCAGCACGAAGGGCGTTTTACGGATCAACAATGGTGACCTGGTGCGCGTATCCCGTGACGGGACTATCTCCGTGGTGGGTAAAGCCAAGCCACGCCGCAAGGTGACGGTAGGACAGGTGGTCACGGTTCGCCGGGTAGAAAGCCAGGCTGCAGGCTGCAGTGCCTAGACTTCGGATGTTCGCTGGCCCCAATGGGTCAGGCAAAAGCACGATCAAGGATGAACTAGCAGACATCCTGCAGATTAAAACCTATGTGAATGCAGATGAGCTTGAAGCTCAAGCCAAAGCCACCGGCTTTATCGACCTGGCTGCATTCGGCATAGACCCGACTGCCGATCAGATCGCAGAGCTGCACGCAAAGCACCCGTTGCTTATCAAGAAAGAGCGCACTCAAGAAGCGGCACTGCTGCGCGTTGAGGGCTCTAAGATCGACTACAGGTCTGTGAAAGTCGACTCCTACTTTGCAGCTGTAATTGCTGATTTCATCCGCCAGCAATTACTCGACCGAGGTGAAAGTTTCACCTTTGAAACGGTCATGTCTCACCAAAGCAAAATTGATATTTTGCGCAGGGCCCAAGAACTTGGGTACCGCACCTACCTCTACTTCGTCTCTACAGAAAACCCCGAAATCAATGTTGACCGGGTGAGAATCCGTGTCGAAGGCGGTGGCCACAAGGTAGAGCCTGACACGGTGCGGGCGCGCTATGCGAAGTCGCTTGAGTTGTTGCCGGAGGCAGTGGCATGTAGCAATCGCGCCTTTATCTTCGACAACTCAGGGGCCAGCTCGGTCGAGT
The DNA here is from genome assembly GCA_033720015.1 of Pseudomonas sp. Lineage (GTDB taxonomy): Bacteria > Pseudomonadota > Gammaproteobacteria > Pseudomonadales > Pseudomonadaceae > Aquipseudomonas. Next base: position 42,154 of record JAWWDH010000001.1, on the reverse strand, counting down.
TGGCCGAGATTACGGACGGCACGGGACTCAAATATCTGACTGATGATATCCCGGTTTGGTTCTTTGAAGCCTACGTCGATAAGGTCGATGGAGGACACCGGGAATAGGTTACAACCCCGCCAAATGCGGGGTTTTTGCTGTCTGGTGGGTACCAGGCCGATCAAACCGAGCCGCACCCCTCAGTCACGAACGCGCCGGCCGGCATCTGCCAAGCCTGGCCCTCGGGCGTGAAGATCGGCAAGGTGTACTCGCTCTGGCTGGCCTGGGCCAGGGCGGCCAGGTCAGTGATCTCGAAGGCATCGGCGGTGGCCGACAGATCCAGCACGTTTATTTTCTGCCGGCTGATGGTGCAACCGAACTCATCTTCGTAGGCGGCTACCGGCGCGATCCGATCAGGGAAATACTTGCGGATGGTGGCCCAGACCTTGGGCGAGTTGTAGATGCAGGTCATGCAGCTGCTTCGGCCCCACCCCAGGCGGTAGGGGACCGGAGCCTCAACGCGGTGACGTGCCATCAGATCCCATACCTGTTCCTCGCTGTAGTGCAGCACAGGGCGCCATGCATCGACGTGGCGGCCCAGGCGGCCCTTGCGCCGGTCAACGGCATGGGGCTCCAGCTGGTTGTACTTGCTGCGGTTGCTCGACTCTGCGCGGCGCTCGCCGGTGACGAACAGGGTCTTAGAGCCGAGGAAGCGATCCTGGTTGGTGATGGCCCGGCGACCCACGTCGATCTTGGCGGCAGAGCTACACCAGCGGGTGGCCAGGTTGGCGCTTTGCTGCGGGAACCGGCGGCGGGTGCCCGGCGATGTCCGGGTGGTATCACGATCCAGGCAGATAATTCCGCCCGGGGTTTCAACCATGTGAGGCTGGGAGTAGGCGTCCTGCTTGAGCATTTCGCCCTCGATGCCGCCCTGCAGCCAGGAGAAGTACAGAGGCACGCCAAAGGCCGCGGCGAAATTCTCCATGTAGCTGTCGATGAATGCCCAGTCCATCAGGGTGCTCCCCTCGTTACCGTCGACCCGATGGTGCCAGAGCTCGACCCGGCTCATGTCCGCCCCTTGCTCGATCAGCGCGAGCAGGCAGGCTATTGAGTCCTTCCCGCCGCTGGCACACACGACGATGTTGTCGTAGCTATCCAAATCCACGGTCGGCGCATCGAAGTAGGTGCCCTCAGCCAATAGCGCAGGCTCAGGCTCGAAGCCAAGCAGCGAGAGCTGCTGGCCCAGTGCTGGGATAACCACCTGGTCATCGAACTGGTGGGCGCGGGCGAGTGATTGGTGCATGGCTGTTTTCCTCTTGAGCACCTGCCTGGTGCTTTGAGATTCAGCCTACGGTGGCGACAGGGAATCCCAAGCGAGAAGGGGTTGGGATGAGCAGAAGTGCGGGCATGGTGAGCATGGCCAGAACTAACCGACAAAATTCGTGCAGCTTTAGTCGACTCAAGGGCGAGCGAGGCGGATATCCTCTCCTCAAACCAGCAAAGGCATACGCATGGCAGTTATTTTCTACGGCGAGGGCGAACACCCGGCGGGGTTTGTTGGCTTCCGGGTGGCCACCACCCTCGGTACCGCCAGAGAATTCAGGCAGAAATATTTTTCTGTGGATCAATACGGCATGTCCCCCGGCAGCCGACTGGCTCACGACCTGGATGCCCAGTGGCGGGCCTGCGCCATGGATCACCGGCGGGCGGCGCAGCTGACATCAACCCGTCGCATGCTGGCCCTGGAGCGCTGGCCACCGGGCTGAGTGCGATGTTCCGCGTAGCACGGGGCAAGCAGCCTCATCATGCGAGCGTAATTAAGCCAGTATTCGTGGTGCAGATGCCGGGCTATGGAAAGGGACAGCGGGACTTCTCGATCAAGCGGCTGGGTTTCGACGAGGCGTTTAACCAGGCGGTGGACTACTACTGTCTGATCCATGGGTTGGACGACCAGGAACAAATCATCCTCCTGGGATTAAAGCCCTCACCGGACCTGTTCATCCACACCCTGCGCCTGAGCCTACTCAAGCGGGGGTTCATCATTACTGCGGCCGAGGTTCAGGCCATGCTCAATCAAGGGGAAGGAAGCAATGACTGAAGCCCGGTTTGCCAAGCTGTCTGCGCGGTCGGAGTTCGAGCTGAACTGCGACCCCGCGGGAGCGATCTACGACGACATCGAGCGGCAGTACCGCATGGATATCCTCGCCCTGGTTGGGGAAGTCGATGACGACAACTGGGCAATCCCGACCAAGGTTGGCAGCTTGACCGCCAGCCTGTTCCGCTTTGACGCCGCGTTGAACCTTGGAGTGGAACCTGCATTTGTCGCAGATTCACATAGCGCCATCGCTGCATTCATCTATGGGATCTTTGAAAACGAGGCAGAAAATAACCCCCTGGAAGGCGGCATGCACCGTGACACCGTGTTGTTGCATGGCATCGAACTACGCGACGAGTTCAAGGGTACCCGAGTAGAGCACGAGGCAATCCGAACGGCCCTGATGGGCCTATCCAGCGGTGTATCCCGGGCTTTCCTGCAGCTAGGGCAGTCGGACATGGAAACGCCAGCAGCGGCAAACAAGGCGGCGATACGCTATGCGGCACTGGGCTTTCGGCCGGTAGAGATCGGAAGCGATCTGCTGTGGCTGGACCTTGAGGCACGAGCGTTCTGGGAGGGCTGATCAATGCCACTAGCTAGCGGGCCTGTGTGTGACTACCTGTCTCGCTGGGAGGTACTAAGCATCACGCCACCGGCTTTCTGTCACCTGATCTCTATATCCGACGACAGGGACGATCAGATCCAGGTCGATGAATCCCGCTGGGCCAGCGTTAGCTTCCATCACTTTGTTGATGCTGGGTTCGATGAGGATGTGCTTGAGATCTACGGCAGCGACTTCGAGCGGCACTATGCCGACTACTTCCTGGCGCACAAAGCGGATGCCCTCAGGCGGCGGCTCGATGAGCTGGCGGCGGCCAGTCAGGACATCGTGATCAACTGCCAGGCTGGCCGGTCACGCAGCGCGGCCGTGGCCATGTACCTCAATCGGTACCATGGGTATTCCCTGGATAAACCAACTCCAGACGCCAACCTGTGCGTCTACCGTATGCTCGTAAAGGAGCCGGCGCTGATGGCAGCTTACCAAGCGGTCACCACGCCAGTACCGGCAAAGCACCCCCTTCGTATCCGCCGGTGGTGGGACAGCCTCTTCAATACTTGACTCTCTCAGTCAATGTGCGTAATTGCATCGCACTTGACCACCCATTTGCATTGCCACTGACCACCCATTTGTATTCGTGCGGACCAACCGTTTGCATTCGGCTTGACCAGCACACGCCCTAGTGACGACCGGCAGCGAACGGCCAGAAGCAATGAGGAGGAGTCCACATACGGACGTTGATACTCGGCCCAATTTCTTACAACGTTGCAGCGCCTTGCTGCTCGATCTTTCGATAACCAGTTTTTAACGGACTGCTATGACTGGCTCTCTTGACGAATACATCCCGCTCGCTCGGACTTTCCATGAACTCGTACTCGAGCCAGGCGCGAACGACGATGTCGATCTGACTCACCGCCTGGGTAAGCGCGAGACTCTTCGCTGGTCCAATCTATTAAGCGAATATCGCGTAATCCTGCTATCCGAGGCAGGCTCGGGCAAGACGGAGGAGATCCGCAATACCGCCCGCAAGCTTCGGCAAGATGGAAAGCCTGCCTTCTTTGTGCGGATCGAGCATGTCAGTCAGGATTTCGAGGATGCCTTCGAGGAGGGCAGCTTCGAGGAGTTCAGCGCCTGGGCTGCGTCCGGAGAGGAAGGGTGGTTGCTTCTCGACTCGGTCGACGAGGCCCGGCTGCGCGATCCCAAGGATTTCGAGCGTGCAATCAGGAAGCTCGGGCGGTTGCTGGTACGAGTGCTCCAGCAGGCGCATATCGTCATCACGGGCCGAACGACGGCATGGCGAGCGAAGACCGATTTGCTGTTGTGCCGAACCGCGCTCCCCTATCGCCCAGCCGAGAATGTCGCTGATGAGAACGCGTCAGCGGAGGAAGCAAGGGACATCGCCACCCAAAAAGTGGAGGTCAGTGCAAACCCCACCGCCCCATTCAAGATCGTCGCGCTCGATGATCTTCATGGCGCTCAGATTGACACCTTCTTGCGCGGCAAAAAGGTGCAAGACTCCAAGGCGTTCCGCGATGCGGTGGATCGCAAGGATGCTTGGTCGCTGACCACCCGCCCGCAGGATCTGGCCGAACTCGTCGAGTTCTGGAACGAACACCAGCGGATCGGCTCACGTTTTGAGCTTATGCAGAGCAGTATCGCCCGCCGCTTGGAGGAGCGTGACCAAGATCGCTCTGAGGCGCGCCCGATCGCTACAAAGAGATTGCGTCTAGGCGCGCAACTGGTCGCAGCGGCGACTACGCTCGCGCAGGAGTCGGCGATTCGAGTCCCCGATGGTGCCGACAACGCGAAGGGTATCGCGATCCGGGAGGTTCTTACCGACTGGGACGACATCGATTGCGCGACCTTGCTCAGCCGGCCGATATTTGACGAGGGCATCTATGGCACGGTCCGTTTTCATCACCGATCGGTACGCGAATATCTCACCGCCGAATGGCTACATGCGCTGATCGTCGACGAAGGCTCGCGTGCGCGGATTGAGAGTTTGTTCTTCCGGTCGCAATATGGCATCGAGGTGATCGTCCCGACGATGCGGCCAGTGCTGCCCTGGCTTGCCATCCTGGACGAACGTATCCTCGCCCGAGTCTGTCGCCTGGCACCCGAAATCCTCTTCGAGGGTGGTGATCCGAGCCAACTCCCGCGTGAGACGCGAAGCAACATCTTGCACCAAGCCTGCGAGCAGCTGGCACAGCCCGCGCATGGCCGGTCACTTACCGATTACTCCGCCGTCCAGCGCTTCGCGAATGTCGATCTCACTGACGATATCAAGGCGCTGCTCGTCCGATATGGTGAGGACGATGATATCGCCTGGTTCTTGCTCCGCATGGTCTGGCAAGGCGAGATCGCAGGCGCCGCCGCCGAAGCCAAGAACTTCGCGCTCGTTTCGCGCAGCAAGTACACACGGATTGCAGCCTTTCGTGCGTTGGCGACAGTCGGCTCTGCCTCGGATCAGGCGGAGGTGCGGAGCGCCTTCCTCACCGAGAGCGAAGAGCTTAACCGCGACTGGCTCGCCGAGCTGGTTCCCGGGCTTCCGCAGGACAGCGAGACCGTCGAATGGCTGCTCAGAGCGCTGGAGCGTACGCCGGCCAAGGAGCGGTTCGCAGTCGACAGCCTCATGCGCTCCTTGTCGCAATTGGTCGCTGACTGGCCGTTGCCGCTGCTAACCAGGCTAGTCACCGGACTCAATGACCTGCTGGAGACACCACCGGTCATCGAGAGGCGCTATTGCGAGATATCTGATCGCTACAGCTGGCTAGCGCAAGCCGCAGCCCTGTCTGTACTCCGCCTCATCGAGGCTCGGGATCTGCGTGCGCTCGAGCCCGCGGCGCTATCAATCCTGCGCAAGCTACCGATCGCCAATGAATATGGCGGCCAAGAGTTTCGCGACATAAGCGGAGATCTGTCGAAGCGCGTCGTAGAGTGGTCCGCGCTCAACCATGCGCTGTTCTGGCAGGATGTTGTGGAAACCCGCGCCGGCTACTACGTCAAAAAAGGCGAGCGCCTCATAGACTATTGGCAGGTCGGTATCTTCGGCCGTTTCTGGATATTAGGCGTCGATAGCTTCGACACCATCTGTAATGACATCGCCACCCGGCTACTACTCGACGACAAGCTCGTCGCGCTCACTTTGGCCTTCGCGATTTATCGGGAGAATGGCCGTCCCGCCGCGTGGCGCACTCGGTTGAAGCACCTGGCCAAGTGCGAGCCTGAGCTGAGATCAACGCTTGACGTGCTACTGCATCCGCCGGCCAAAGGCAGGCAAAACTGGCGACGCCAGGAGGCGAGCTGGAGGAGGCGCGCGGCACAGCAGGCAAAGACCCGGGAAGCGAGCGAGCGCAAGTGGAAGGAGTATCTCGGCGCCAATGTCGAGACTCTGTGCGATCCGGGTAAGCTAGGCATCATCACAAACGCCCAATGCTATCTGCACCAGCGAATGCGCGAGAGCACCAACAGTCCGAGCCAATGGAGTGAGGGAAACTGGCACTCGCTCATTCCTGAGTTCGGCGAGTCAATTGCGCGGGCGTTCCGCGCCGGCGCGATCAGCTTTTGGCGTTACCATCGTCCACAGTTGCTTTCAGAAGGAGCCAGGGCCAATACCACCCCGTTTAGCGTCATCTTCGGGTTGACAGGCCTTTCGATTGAGGCGCGGGAGGAGTCCGACTGGTTCAAAGGGCTCTCACCGGCTGATGTTGACGTTGCGACCCGCTTCGCACTTCTTGAGCTCAACGGCTTTCCGAGCTGGTTGCCGGCACTCTACATCGCCTATCCAGAAACGGTCATTGATGTCGTGATAACCGAGATCGACCATGAGCTCGCAACCGATAGTCCTGAGTGCGCGAGCCATTATGTGCTCTATGACGCAAGCTGGAGCGGCGATTGGATGTGGGATCGGCTCGCGCCGCTTGTCCTCACACGGCTACGCAAGCCGCCGAAGAATATCGACAATCTGCGCTATATGCTCAGCATCGTCCAAGGCTCATCGCTCGATGACGTGACTATTGCGAAGCTAGCCGCGCAAAAGGCGAAAGCGACCAGAAACCTTACAACCGCGTCGATGTGGTTCGCGATGTGGGTGGGCGTCGACCCGGCAGTCGCCATTCCGGCGCTCGCGGCGCGACTTGCCGAGCTCAAAGAAGACAACCACAAAATCCAATTCGCGATGCGCTTTCTCACCGCGCTTATTGGCGGTCGCCGCGAAAGCCGCAACTCGCGCCAAGCCTATCGCACGGTCGAGCATATGAAAGCGCTTTACCTGCTTATGCATGACCATGTGCGCGAGCAGGACGATATTGACCGCGCTGGCAAAGGCGTCTATTCGCCGGAGTTGCGTGATGATGCGCAGGACGCGCGCAATGCACTGTTCTCCTTCATTCGCGAGACGCCGGGCAAGGAAGCCTTCCTTGCACTAATGGACATTTCACGCACGCATCCCGCCGAAACGTCGCGGCCCTGGATGGCGTTTCACGCCAAGGGAAAAGCGACGCTTGATGCGGATGCGCCGGCCTGGTCGCCGCTTCAGGTACGCGATTTCCACGACCGGCTCGAACGCACTCCGACCAATCATCGTGATCTCTGGTATCTCGCAGTCGACCGGCTGCTCGACCTCAAGCACGATCTCGAGGAGGGCGATGCGAGCATCGCATCAATACTGCAGCCGGTAGATCGGGAAACAGAGATCCGTAAATATATTGGTAACTGGTGCCGCGAGCGCTCGGGTGGACGATACGTGATCCCGCAAGAGGAGGAACTTGCCGACGCCAAGCGGCCCGACCTGCGATTTCATGGCGTCGGCTTCGACGGGCCGGTGCCGGCAGAGCTCAAGCTCGGCGATAAATGGACCGGACCACATCTCTTCGAGCGGCTTGAGATTCAGCTCTGCGGCGACTATCTGCGAGATAGGCGGTCGGGCCGCGGAATCTTCGCGCTCATCTACCATGGGACCAAGACCAGTTGGGACCTGCCGAATGGAAAACGCGCCGAGAGCTTCGATGCCCTGCTCGAAGCGCTTCAAAATCATTGGACGATCCTCGCGCCGCAGTTTCCCGGCGTCGAGGAAATCAAGGTGATCGGGATCGACCTCACCAAGCGCGGCGTGGACGCGAAAACGACATCCAAGACAAAAATCGCTAAAAAGCAAGAAAAGGCACGTAAAGTTCGTAAGGCCGACGCCGCGCCAAAGCCAGCTGCGCCGAAGTAGGCACGCACATCCCGAATACCCGCTCCAGGGTCAGTTGCTGCCCTTCGGTGCCTGGCTGACGCACGCCCCTGAGTGGCACCCGCAGACTGTGGGCGCTGGTGGTTCTGACACTTTATTCCAGTGGTTCTGACCCACCCGCGCTGGAGGTTCTGATCCACCTATTCCAGTGATTGTGATCCACCGCGCTAATGATTCTGACCCACCCCTCAAGCGCTAAACTATTCACTCCCGCTTCCTTGTAGGGCGCTGCAATTGATTGAAGAAGGCAGTAAAAATCTTTATGCAGATCTCGGTTACGCCGATGCCGACGCAATGCAGCGTAAAGCCATGCTCGTCATGCGCATCAGTGATGTTATTTCCGCCAAGGCACTTGGGCAGGCCCAGGCGTCGGCATTGATGGGCATCGAGGCATTCTGTTTGGAGGCTTGGCTCAAGGGGCATTTTCGAGATGCCGACGAAACCGTACTGCATGCTTGCTTACATCGCCTGGAGATACAGCCTCACTGACTCGGTTATTTTCGCGTGCGCGAAAATAACGAAGGGGGCATCGCCCCCTTCGTTGTTGATCATCACGTCTTGGCAGCCTGCTTACGCAAGGACTCGCCCTTGAGCCCGATACGGTGTGAGCGGTGAACGATGCGATCCAGTATGGCCTCGGCTAACGTGGCGTCGCTGAACATGCTATGCCAGTGTTCAGTAGGGAACTGACTGGTGATGATCAGCGAGCCTGTCTGCATGCGCTGATCGACAATATCCAGCAAGGTATACCCCACCGTGGGTTCTACCGGTGCCAGCCCGAAGTCATCGAGTAATGTTGAGCTCAACATTACTCGATTTATGTGTAGCCGCCACTTATGTGGAGTAATGCAGCTCGACCTCTGATGTGACGCCAGCTTCAGTCTCGGCAACTCCACATAACTTCGTCACAACCGCCGCAGCCATTCGACCACATCGACACCAGCCCGGGTACCGCCTGCGGCCGGCGGTGATAAGGCTTCCGGAAACACCTGGGCGAGTGCCTGGCGCTTCAGGTCCAGATCGGCACGCGCATACTTCATCGTCGTGTTCAACGTTGCATGCCCGAGCCAGTGGCTGATCGTCGCGAAGTCGACACCCGCCTTGAGCAAGTAAATCGCCGTGGTATGGCGCAGCGAGTGCGGGTGGATCCGCTTCTCCTGCAAGGTGCTGGCCGTGGCGGCACTGGCCGCGATGTACTTGTTGAGCAGATACCTCACGCCGAAGCGAGTGAGCTTGCCACCACGCCGGTTCGTGAACAGTAATGCGTCGGTAATTCCGTTCCCCGGTGTCTGCTGCGCCAGTGCTTGCAGTCGGGCGGCGGTCGCAGCCCAAATCGGGCAAAGCCGGACCTTGCCGCCCTTGCCGTGGAGCCGGACCTGGTGCGGCGGCTCGGTGCGCACATCGCTCAACTTGAGATCGAGCACTTCCTGGACGCGAGCCCCGGTATTGAGCATCAGCGCAAACAACGCATAGTCGCGCCGGCCCGTCTCGGTGGAAGAGTCGATCTGCCGAAGCAGCGTCTCGACCTCTACCGGCTCGAGATATTCAATGGGTGCATTGCGGCTCCCCCGTTTAAAGGGCAGGCCTAGCACGCGCTGCAGTTGGGCGAGGTGCTCTGGCGACTCAGACACCAGGAACCGGGCAAAGGTATGCAGCGCGGCCAGCCGCGCATTGCGAGTTGCAATGCCATTGTGGCGATCGGCCTCTAGGAACGTCAGGAACTGTGCGACGTGCTCGGCGGTGAAGATGTCGAGACTGAGATCCTCAAGGCGCCGGCTGTTGTGACTGGACACGAAACGCAAGAACAGGACCAAGGCATCGCGATAGCTGCGGATGGTATGTAGACTCATGCCGCGCAACGTCGGAAGGTACTCGCGGAAGAACTTCTCCACACATAAGCCGAGGTCGTTAGGGTACGCTTGCTTCATGATGCACCTCTGCTGATCAAGTGACCGAAACGGGCCTCAAAGCGATCGCTGGCCACCGCGGCGATGTCCGGCATCCACTTCAGGTAGTAGGTGGTCGAGACGATCGATACATGCCCCATGTACATCGCGAGCTTGGGCAAATTGGACTGCACGTCGGCGCCTTCCCGATACCAGCGCAGCAGCGCCTGAACGGCAAAGCTGTGGCGAAAGTCGTGAACTCGCGGCCGACGCCCATCCGCACTCTGAACATTGGCGGAGCGGATCAACAGTTGCAGGCCGTGACTCAGGCCGGTGCCGGTGTAGGCCCGCAGACCGCGCGTGCAGTTGCACAGCAGGGGCGAATCCGGCTCCGCGCTCAACGGCGGTGATAACCGCCGCCGCAGGTAGGCGCGAAGCTCGAAACAGGCGTCAGGCGACAGCGGTACGAAGCGGGACTTGTGGAACTTAGACTCGCGAATCCGCAGTACACCCTCTGTGGGATCGGCATCGGCCAAGGTGAGGCGCAGCAGCTCGCCACGACGCAAGCCGGCGGTATAGAGCAAGACGACGGCCAGCCGCAACACGGCTGGCCGAAGCGGCGATCCGGGTGTTGAGCGCTGCTGCTCGGCGGCGGCCAGCATGTGCGCGACCGCGTCCGCGCCGAAGATGACCGGCGCACAGTAGGGCTGCGGGCGGGGGAAGCGATTAGCGTCCGGCACGAAGCAATGGGGCTCGGTGCGCTGCCGATACAGGCAGAAATTACGAACCTCCCGCAGCCGATTCCGCCGGACATTGGCGGTCAGTTCTGCGAAGGACTTGCTCCACTCGTCTAACAGGTTCTGATCGAGATCCGCGGCAGTGTGATCGTGCATGAACTGGAGCAGCGATACGAGCACTCGCTCGACACCGAGATAGCTGCGCCCGAGTGCGCGCTTCCATTGCAAATAGCGGTCGACGATGGGGGTGAGCGGGGTCACGGGACGGGTCGCGTTCATGACGGTCTCCCCGTCCTGTCGGCCGCCAGCAACGGAACCGGCAGCCCCACCGAGCGTAGCGCCTCGGTTTGCAGTCTCAGGTAGACGCAGGTGCTCTCGAGCGTATGGTGGCCAAGCAGATCGCCGATCGCCTTGATGCCAACGCCGCGATCGAGCAGTCGCATCGCGAACGCATGACGCAAGCTGTACGACGAGGTGGCCTGCAGCGGCAGCGCGCTCAGCCTCGCGCGCTTCTCATAGATGTCGCACACCGCCGTGTGCTTGAGTGGGCCGGCGGGTGTACGCCTACGCAGGAAAAGCTGTGGGTGGGTACTGCCCGGACGTCCACAGCGGAGATAGCGCTTGAGTTCACGTAGCGCTTGATCGGACAACGGCAGCACGAGCAGCGAACGCGTCTTGCACTGCTCGACGTGCAGCGTCTTGCCGGCCCAATCGATCGAGGCCAGCGTCAACGTCACGATCTCCGACGGGCGTAGCCCATAATGCGCCATCAGGTACAGGATCGCGTGGTCACGGCAGCCCATGGGATCGGAACGATCAATCGAGCGTAACAACTTCTGCACGAGATCCCAGGCCAGCGCGCGCGGTGGCAACTCGTCCCGATAGGTGCGCGGGGAGTCGATGCTGTCGAGTCGCTCGCGCAGTTCACCTCGATCATGGCAAAACCGCAGGAAGGCGCGCAGTCGCGCAACCGTATGCTGGAGGGACTGGCGCGTCAGTCGCTGTCCGTCGATAACAACGAACCGTTCGACCGCCTGCACTGACAGTTCCTGGAGCGAAGTGCCAGGCGGCACGGCCTGAGCGAGAAAGGCGGAAGCCGTCGCGATGTGCTGATTGACCGTCGACACGGTCAGTCCTCGCGCCTCGAGCAGGTGATGACGGTATGCGTCGAGAAGCGGGGCGAGGCGGCTGCAGTCGGGCTCAACGACGAGTCGGCCGCCAGCGGCCAGGAATCGTTCGAATGCGCGCTGCGTTGCTCGAAACAGGGGCTGCTGGCGAGCCGACGTGAACATCGTGGTGAGATCAGCCCGCGAGAACATGACATCGGGCCCAACCGAACCGCGGGCTTCGAGGACCTGCTTCAGTCTGCGGATATGGTTATGGGCTGGATCATGTGCATAGCCGGCGAATACCAGCCAATCTGCAAAGCCGACGAGCCAATCGGCAACTGGGGACTCGAGGTAGCGCCGGTAATACCTGGGAAAGAGCTTGGTAAGCATCATGGACTCCACGTTCATTGAGGTGGAAAACCACGGTACGCCTTGCTCTACTTATGTTGAGCCTGGATGACTCGATGCCTCGCCCATTGCAGATCGAGCTGCATTACTCCACATAAGTGGCCGCTACACATAAATCGAGGATCAGCAGATGGACTTTGCTCAAGGCCGTTCGGTACTTGGGTAGGGAGCCGTCGCCAATGGCGATTTGCAGCTCTTCATAGAGCTTCGAGGCGCTTTTATAGATCACCGAATAGCCCTGTCGGCAGGCCTGGCTTCCAAATGCGCAGGCGAGCCAGCTTTTACCTGTGCCGGTGGCTCCGGTCAGCAGCAAGTTCTGTTGCTGACCGATCCAGGAACATCCCGCCAGACCGGCGATCACTTGCTTATCCAGACCGCGACTGCTGCGGTAATCCACATCCTCTAAATGCGCGGCATAGCGCAACTTTGCCTGCTTCAATAGGCGAGACAGCTTGCGGTTCTCGCGTTCGCTGAGCTCACGATCCACCATCAGGCCCAAGCGGTCATCAAAAGGCAGTTCCTGCATGCGCGGTTGCTCAAGTTGGTCGCGGTAGGCTTTGGCCATGCCGGACAGTTGCAGTTGCTGGAGTTTGTTTTGAGTCTGCTGGTTCAGCATGGGGAGTGATCCTTTTCATCGGCGAAGTAATGGGCACCGCGCAGGTTTTCGTGAGCAGGTGTTGAGCTGGGTAGGGATTTCAGGCCAGGGCGTTTGTCGGGTTGTTCGCGCAAGATCGATTGCAGACTTTTCAGGGCGAAGGTCTTGATGGTCAGCGCGTAAGCGCAGGCTTCCTCCAGACGCGCATCGCCATGCAAGCGGGCTTCCTTGCGTAGTGCGCTGGCGGCCTTGTGCCCATTGGCTACATCGGCACGCTCGGTCAGGTGATAGTGCAGGTGACGCAGCAGTGCAGGCCCGACTCGCTCGCCCCAGGCGAGCAATACGGCGGGCTCGCTGTCGGCGTAATACTGGTGGTTCGGCGGACGGTGCTCCGGCTGCACGCTGATGCCCGATACAAACTTCCGTACATGGCTGCTGACGCGCAGGTGATTGTGGAAGACCTCCACGACCTCACCCGTAGCACGCATATCCACTTGCTGCTGCACCAATCGGCTCGGCACAGAGTAATGATGGTTGTCGTACTCCACCAAGTAGTCACTGCGTACCCGCACCTTGAAGCGCCAATCGGCATGCTCGTAAGCATGGATCGGTAGCGACTGGAGCGCGGGCTGCTCCACCTCGACGAACATGCTGTGCCGACTACTACCAGGCTGGCGTTTGAATGGGCGCTGATTGAACGCCGGCAGCAACTCCAAGATGGCCTTTTTGAGCTCCGCCAAACTTAAAAAACGACGGTGTCGCAGGGCAGCCAACAGCCAGCGCTGAACCAGCTTCACCCCGGCCTCCACTTTACCTTTGTCTTTGGGTTTACGTGGACGGGCCGGCAGGATGATGGCCTGGTAGTGGTGGGCCAACTGCTGGTAGATCAGGTTGAGCTGGACTTCATCCTTACCATGCTTGATGACAGCCGCCTTGAGGTTGTCGGGAACCAGCAGTCGGGGCACGCCCGCGAAGAAGTTGAAGGCCTGTACATGGCAGTGCATCCAGTCCTCAATCCGCTGGCTCCATACTGCACAGGCGAAGGTGTAGCTGGAGTAGCCCAGCACGCCGACAAATATTTGCGCCTGCCGAGGCTCCGATTGGTCGTCCAGATAGACCGGCATGGTCTTCCCGGAGAAGTCCAAGAACAGCTTGTCGCCAGGCTGATGCAGCTGACGCATTGCCAACGGCTGCTGTTGCAGGAAGCTGCGGTAACTGGCCGTAAACTGCGAATAGGCGATGCCATCTGGTTCCGTGGCCCGCCACTCACGCCACAACAATTCCAGGGTGACACTGGGGTTACGCATTTCCGTATGCACCCAGTTCCAGTCGGGGCAGGCTTTCAGGCGAAAGCCGTTGAACGGCTTGATCCCCAAGTGATCATAAAGCTGTTCGTCGTTCCACCCGGCAAGCTGATCCACATCGAGATCAATGCTTTCCAAGTGGCGTCGTAAACGCTTGAGGCTGTTGCGCGAAAGCCCAATGCTATGGGCGATTTCGCGTGTCGATAGACGTGTGCCATAGTGCAAGCGCACGGCCTCGCGCAGCAGGCGCGGTTCAATCCTGACTCTCATTCATACTCCTTCGTACCCCGTGGGTTGGGGCGCTGAACGGCAGGCAATACCTGCCCCTCGGCCTTGACAGCCGATAGAAGGACGCTGAGAATTCACAAGCGTTGAAGGTGCTTGCGTCATCTAAGAAAAGGCTCGGAGTTGCTGCTCCGGGCCTTTTTTGCGTCCGCTGTTTTGTTTACCCGCATGGGTTAATCGATAACCTGACTCCCTATAGTTGTGTGGGGCTTAATGGTTGTGGCTGATACGCCAGCCTGCGCAGTCAACCACCTCTCGACCTCCTGCTTGAGGAACAAACGGCGGCGGCCGACGCGGAACGAAGGCGGCATCGGCAAGCCCATGCTCAGCCGGTTGCGTGCCGTATGCTCAGAGATTCTGAGAATCTGGCTCACCTCCATGAGTGTCATCGTTTCCACCGTTATCCCCTTGCCTGAGCTGCAATATCCCGATGCCGCATGCTAGGTAGTTAGTGGATACTTAACTACTAGCCAGATTGGACACTTGATTTGCCGCTCTACCTGGACGATGAATTTATCGAGACCTTCGTATACGAGGAGGTCGCCGTTGCGTTGTGGGCTATCCATCTGCACGTCGAGGATGTGGCGGTTACCCCGGCTCTCGCGTTGCGCTTGATTCGGCAATATCTCCAGCCGCTGATTCCCCCTGAGCATTGGTACGTGCTCAATCAGAAACAACCCGTAACGTGGAATCGCATCTGGATGATTAGCTCGGAGCTGGCGTCTCTGCTCGGTCGAGGCAACGACCCGTTGCTCTTCGAGGTAGGAAATGCCATCGAGTTGATCCACTCGCACACCACCCGACCACCAAGGGAATACACCTTTGCGACCGTCATCGAGGTCACCTACTTCCTCAGCATGTGTGGTCAACTGAAAATCCCGGTGCAAAGTCAGATTCGTCCGGACAGGGAGCAACGGATCGACCCGTTCAACTTCTGCTCGCTGTGCTGGCGGCAACCATTGCCAGGGAGAAAGCTCTGTGTGCATCACGCACCTAGTACACCGCTCATGGCGGAAGGTGCAGATAAACGCGCGGCTGCGGCGCGCTACAAGTCAGGGGTTCGCCAGAAAGAGCAATTCGATAAGGCTGTGAACCGCATCCTGACCAAGGAGGTGACGGAGTTCCATGAAGGCTTATTCACGCCGGTGGTGCTATTACCCGAACAAGGCATTGCAGCCTGGGTAGCAGAGCGTCGCCCGCTGCTGTGGCAATTGCTTGGTGAACAGCAGCAGGAGTTCAACGATGGCAATGCAGTGGGTTTGCTGCTTGACCTACTGCACAGCCCTGATGGCCTGCCCCCCAAGGCCCACCAGATTTACCGACTGATCAATCTGCACCTGCATGAACATCCGCTGCTGATCTGGCCAATGCTAATACGGGCCGAGGGGTGGCACCGATGCCGAGAAGAAGTGCGGGGGCAATGGGGCGGCAAACGCTCTGGTGCAGGGCGTCCTGTACAGCCAGCCATCGAGCCGTCAGCTACTTCGTCATGTACCGATCAACAACCGGGCGCAGCTCGCGGTTGCGCTGACCATAAGTATCAATGACCTGCTGATAGAGCTTCACGTCCGAGCCCGGTAGCGAATACTGCACGTCGAATACCTCGGGGACTGATGCGTGCATTGGGTGCACCGATGTCAAAGGTGGTACGCGAACGATCGTTGATCGCGGTGTGGGCGACTACGTCACTCCGCGCTCTTCAATCACGTCAGCGTCGAACAAGGTTTCCAGCTCTGCACGCGCCTCTCTGGCGGTTTGAATGACCGCCGTTGCATCGCCATGGACCTGATGCTGGGCTTCCAGCACTGCTTCATCGTGGCGTTGAAAGCGGCGGATTCTGGCACCGGCCTGTTCTTCGCTGAGCCCCAGGCCGAGCAGCGCCTGCCGGCTCATCTCTAAACCGGAGTGAAAGGTTTCGCGGATCGGCACTGCGCCCAGGTCGAGCAGGCGATGCACGTGCTGGCGATTGCGCGCCCGCGCGATGATCTTGATGTGAGGGTAGAGCCTGCGCACCAGTTCGGCTGTTTGCAGGTTGGTCTGCGGGTCGTCGGTGGCGATGATAAAGAACTCCGCCTGCTCGACCTTGGCGGCACGCAGAATTTCCGGGCGCAACGGGTCGCCATAGAAGATCGGCATGCTGCCCAGGCTGCGAGAAAACTCGATGGCCTCGACGGCGGTGTCCAGCGCGACGAAGGGCACCCGTTGGGCGCGTAATACCCGGGTGATGATCTGCCCCATGCGGCCCATGCCGGAGATGACCACGCGCGGTGCATCGCTGTCGATGCTCTGGTACTCCTCAGGAACCGCCTGGGGCACCACCTGGGGTTTGCTCAGACGCATCAGCGCCAGGACCAACAAGGGCGTGAGTGCCATCGACAGGGTGATGACCAGGACCAATTGGTCATGCAAGCGCGCCTCGAGCAAGCCCTGTTTGTGGGCCATCTTGAACACCACGAAGGCAAATTCGCCGCCGGCTGCCAGCACCACGCCGAGGCGCAGTGCGCTGCGCAGCTCCAGGCCGCCGATCAGTCGGCCGACTATCCACAGCAGCGGCAGCTTCAGGGCAATCAGCAGGGCCGTGAAACCCAGAATCAACAGCGGTTCGCGTAGCAGCAAGCCGATGTCGGCACTCATGCCCACGCTGATAAAGAACAGGCCCAGCAGCAGGCCTTTGAACGGTTCGATCTGCGACTCCAGTTCATGGCGGTACTCCGAGTCCGCCAGCAACATGCCCGCGAGAAAGGCCCCCAAAGCCATAGAAATACCGGCCAGCTCCATCAGCCAGGCCGTGCCGATCACCACCAGTAATGCGGTGGCCGTCGAGACTTCCTGCAACTGGGTTCTGGCCACGATGCGAAAGACCGGGCGCAGTAGATAGCGCCCGCCGACTATGACCAGGCCGATGCTACCCACTACCTTGAGCAATGGTTCGATGCCACCCGTGCTGGCTGCGTTGGCTGCACCGAGCAGAGGAATCACTGCAATCAACGGGATCGCCGCGATGTCCTGGAACAACAGAATGGAGAATGCCTGACGGCCATGCGGGCTGGTCAGTTCCTTGCGTTCTGCGAGCAGTTGCAAACCGAAGGCCGTGGATGACAAGGCCAGGCCCAAGCCAAGTACCAAGGACGTATTCAGAGCTTGCTGAAAACCCCAAAAGGACACGCCGGCAATCAGTAAACCAGTCAGCAGTACTTGGGCGAGGCCGGCGCCAAACACTGATTTGCGCATCACCCAGAGACGCCGCGGCGACAACTCCAGGCCGATGATAAATAACAGCAGCACTACACCAAGTTCGGAAATATGGCTGACGCTCTGTGGATCATCAATCAAGCCCAGCAGTGAAGGACCAATCAGCACGCCAGCAGCCAAATAACCGAGCACCGCTCCCAACTGCAGGCGCTTGGCCAGCGGGACCGCGACTACGGCGGCCAGCAGGAACACCACCGCTGCCTGCAACAGGCTGGTTTCATGGGGCATGGCGAGCTTCCTCGGGCAAACTGCGAAGTGGCGGTGTAGTGTGGGATCGATAGGACAGCGGGTATTGATTATGTACATAGAGGGCGGTGGCTACGCCATTGTTCGCAGCCACCGCGCGGGGCTTACTTGCCTGCAGTGAGCGTGCTGTAGCTGGTGATCAGGTTGCGATAGTCCGGAATGTGGTTGGAGAACAGCGTGCCGAGGCCTTCGATATCATTGCGCCAGTCGCGGTGTAGCTCGCAGGCCAGACCGAACCAGGTCATTAGCTGCGCGCCGGAGTTGGACATGCGGTTCCAGGCGGAGTCGCGGGTGATTTCATTAAAGGTACCGGACGCATCGGTGACCACGAACACCTCAAAGCCCTCTTCAAGGGCCGAGAGTGCCGGGAACGCCACGCACACCTCGGTGACTACGCCGGCAATGATCAATTGTTTCTTGCCGGTGGCCTTCACCGCTTTGACGAAGTCTTCGTTATCCCAGGCGTTGATCTGACCGGGGCGGGCAATGTAAGGCGCTTCCGGGAACAGCTCCTTTAGCTCCGGCACCAGAGGGCCGTTGGGGCCGGTCTCGAAGCTGGTGGTGAGGATGGTCGGTAGCTTGAAGTACTTGGCCAGGTCGGCCAGTGCCAGCACATTGTTCTTGAACTTGTCCGGGTCCTGATCGCGAACCAGTGACAGCAGACCGGCCTGGTGATCGACCAGCAGTACGGCGGCGTTGTTCTTGTCGAGACGTTTGTAGGGCGTAGTCATGGTGCTTCTCCTTGCTTCTGCTGAATGCCATGCGCGCACGGCGCATGGGATGGGGTTAGCGCTGTGAGTCCAGGGTTTCGTTGTCATTAGCCACCTGCTGAGCTTTCAGGTAGCTCTCGATCAGCAGTTGGTAGTGCGGGAATATTTGACTGTAGGCCTCAGCCCACTGCGCCGCATCGGGGCGGTTCCAGGTTTGTTGAATTTCCGAGCAGACTGCGGCGGTATCCATCGGCACTACACCGGCCTGAACTACGCGGGCCAGGGTGATTTCCTGGGCCATCTTCGAATAGGTGCCGGAGGCGTCGATCACCGCGAACACCCGGTAGCCGGCCGCGACCGCACTGATGCTGGGAAAGGCCATGCACACGCTGGTGATGGTGCCTGCGATGATCAAGGTCTTCTTCCCCGTCTTCTCCACGGCAGCGACAAAATCTGCGCTGTCCCAAGCGTTGATTTCACCTTTGCGCGCCACGTACTGAGCATGCGGCGCAGCCTGGTGGATTTCGGGAATCAGCGGGCCGTTCGGCCCCTGGGGCACCGAGGCGGTGGTGATCACTGGCATCTTGGCCAGAGTGGCGATCTTGGCCAGGGTGATGGCGTTGGCGCGCAACTCGGTCATCGGCATGTCCTTTACGGTCTGGAACAGCCCGCTCTGGTGGTCGATCAGAAGTAATGCGGCGTCGTTGGCGTCGATCCTGGGGATCTGGCCGTTGAAGTTGGAGGGAGCGCTCATTGTAGTTTCCTCATTTGGTCAGAGAGGGCGGCCACTTCGGCCAGCCTGGGCACTACGCCCATAACCCCGCAACTGCTTTGCGGGGAGGTCTATCCAGACTAGGCGTTAGCCGCGTCCGGGAGATGACGGATGACTGTTCATTCGTCCGAATTGACCGGACTGGAAATCTTCGACCGCCTGTTCGATTTCGGCCTGGTTGTTCATTACGAAGGGGCCGTAACCGGCGATCGGCTCGTCGATCGGCTCACCACTGAGCAGCAGCACCACGGCTTGGTTATTGGCCTCCAGCAGCAACTCGTCACCAGCACGCTCAAGCAGCGCCATCTGCGCTTGCCTGAGCACTTGCGTGCCGTTCACCTGCACGGTGCCGCGCAATACCACCAGCGCAGTGGTACGACCCTCGACCAGACGCAAGGACACTGGCTTGTCGGCATTCAGGCGCATATCCCAGACATCCATAGGTGTGAAGGTGCGGGCCGGGCCATGCCGACCTGCAAACTCACCGGCAATCAAGCGCAAGGTTCCGGCACTGTCGGCGAGGGGCAGAGCGGGTATGTCTTGGTCGAGCAGCGTCTGGTAACTGGGTGCGGCCATCTTGTCGCGAGCCGGCAGGTTGACCCATAGCTGAACCATCTCCAGCGTGCCGCCCTTACGGGTGAACTCGGCGGAGTGGAATTCTTCATGAAGGATGCCCGAGGCGGCGGTCATCCACTGCACGTCGCCAGGACCGATCTGGCCGCCACTGCCGGTCGAGTCGCGGTGTTCCAATTCGCCCTGATAGACGATGGTCACCGTTTCGAAACCGCGATGCGGATGCTGACCGACGCCGCGCCGCTGTTGCGCCGGGGCGAAATCATGCGGGCCGGCGTAGTCGAGCAGCAGGAACGGACTGGTGTGTTTGCCGAGGTTGTCGTAAGAGAACAGCGAGCGTACCGGGAAGCCATCTCCCACCCAATGTGGTCTGGGGCTGTCGTAGATTCCGAGGATATTTTTCATGGTGTGCCTCCTGTAGCTGATGGAGAACACCATAAAGCTGCAACGCTTGGCGCGGTAGGTCAGATAAATTACCCTCAGCGTTCTATTTGGAGAACGCCGATGGAAGACCTCAACGATCTCTACTACTTCGCCCAGGTTGTCGAACACGGCGGTTTTTCCCCGGCCGGGCGCGCGTTGGACATGCCTAAGTCGAAGCTCAGCCGACGTATCGCCAGCCTGGAAGAGCGCCTTGGGGTACGCCTGATCCAGCGTTCAACCCGGCATTTCTCCGTCAGCGAAATCGGCCAGGAGTATTACCGCCATTGCGTTGCGATGCTGGTGGAGGCCGAAGGCGCAGCCGAGGTGATTGAGCGCAATCGCTCGGAGCCGCAAGGTATTGTGCGGTTGAGCTGCCCGACAGCCTTGCTGAACTTCTGGGTCGGCCCGATGCTGGCCAGGTTTATGGTTCGCTATCCATTGGTGGAGTTGCATGTGGAGAGCAGTAACCGCCATGTCGACCTGATTCAGGAGGGCATCGATATCGCGCTGCGCGTGCGCTTTCCGCCATTGGAAAGCAGCGACCTGGTGATGAGGGTTTTGGCCAATAGCACTCAATGTGTGGTGGCCAGTCCAATGCTCCTGAATGGACTGGGTAATCCGCTGGTGCCGGCCGACCTCAACAGCCTACCCAGCCTGCACTGGGGTTCGGCGCAGCGCGAGTATGCCTGGGTACTCGAAGGCCCCGACGGCGCTACGGCAACCATCAGGCACCATCCAAGACTGGTCACCGACGACCTTGTGGCCCTTCGTCAAGCCGCGTTGGCGGGTGTGGGCATCGTGCATCTGCCCTCGGTCGTGGTACGCGCGGATATGCTTGAGGGAACGCTGGTCAATACACTGCCGAAATGGGCTCCCAAGACCGGACTGGTGCATGCAGTATTTCCGTCCAGGCGAGGATTGCTACCGTCGGTGAGAACCTTGATTGACTACTTGGCTGAGGAGTTTGCCAAGAGCGATATCGCCTGAGTAGAGCTGGTTTGTTAGCCCGAGGATGGGCTTGTCCCACGACAAGGGTGTCGTATGAAACACCCTGCGGCACCAATATCGATGCGCCTTGGTGCTGGTGAAGTTCCGGTCGCGGTTGTTGATGCAAGTGGTGGTCAGCACTAATGCAATTAGTTGGTCAAACGTGGCCGTGCATATAGGCAAGTCTAGCGGTTGGCATCATGCCATTCCTTGGTAACGGTTATTGAGGTCATCCCGATGACAACCGAACCAAATAGTGCATTTTCTTGCGCGACTGATCTGAAGGTCTCGAGTGGCAAAGCCTACAGAATCTCTCTGTGTTCAAAGCATGCAGGGGACCCCAACACCGTCGCTCAACTAGGCATCATTCACTGGAATGCTGTGGGTTGGGTCAGAATCATCAGTGCGGTGGATCACAATCACTGGAATGGGTGGGCCAGAACCTCCAGCGGGGGTGGGTCACAATCGCTGGAAATGGGTGTCAGCATCAGTGGAATACACACAGACACTGATCAACTGCAATCATCTGGTCCGCGTGGATGCAAATAACTGGTCAGTTGGTGTGCAAACGAGTGGTCAAGTTAATGCAATTACGCAGTCAATGTCCAGACAGCAAAAAGCCCGCGCAATGCGGGCTTTGTATTGCCACGGGTGGACGGGCTATTTACTCCCTTTGGACACGATTCGTTCGAGACGCCTGGCCATTTCCTCGTTGATCAGCTGGGCGGTAGCAATCTGTCCCTGGAGCTGCTCGATAAAAGGTACGACTTGAGCAAGTGCGTGGACGCCGCCGGCATTAAACACGGCCTCGGCACCACCCATCTGGGCTATACGCAAACTTCTCGCGGCGCCACCTGAGGGGGTCTTGCCGGTCTTAGGGTTAAATACCTTGCCAGTCCATCCGGCATCGTAGTCATCGCGGTTCTTCATCTAAACCTCACTGCTAAAGTTGGAGCTGGCAGCCGGCGCGAATGGGTGCTGCAGCCGATGTGAGTGTAGACGGCACCGGGGTGCTGTCATCCCCGAACGTAATGACACTTGTCCGCCACATAGGTGATCTGGACGCCCTCGGCGCGCAGCTCTTTGATGGCAGTCTTGAAGGCAGAGCCGGTACCGTCGAACGGGCGCACCGCGGCGCGAATGTTCGACTTGATGGTTTCGATTTGCGGGCGCATCGAGCGCGAAATTGTCTTGTTACCTGGGCGCATATCAGGCTCCTGATTATTCGGCTTACGCCAGCATCTGCGAAGTGGTGATGATGTAGTCCTCGCCGTAGCGCCCCTTGAGATCCGCTCGCTCATCATCATCGTTGTCAGCCGCACCGTGCAGGGCCTCGACGAACACGGACTGAGCCTGGCCTTCGTCGTCAGCCATGACCAGGTAGCCGCTATCGTCGTCATCGCCAGGCACGCGGCCGATGATCAGCCAGGGATGCTTTCCGTCACCGATGAAGTGGTGTGCGGGGATGGAGACTGTCTGGGTCATGCAAATCTCCTTGGTTGAGTCGGATCAGGTTCGCACGGGGCAGGGATAACCCAAGCGCTGAACGCCTGGGCCAGGTACTCACGGGGTCTGAACGGCCCGGCCGGCGGCGCGCTCGATCTTGTCAGCAGCGGTAACCAGGGCCTGGAGGTAATCCAGTTGCTTCTGCCGGGAGATTTTGCCGCCCTGGGTAGCCTCACTGGCCAGCTCATGGATCGTTGCACCCTCAATTGCCTCGACCAGCACCAACAGGGTGTCCGGGTGGGCATTGGCGACTACCAGCCGCCCGTCATACAGCTGGCCGGAAGCAAGCTCTGCGGCCAGGGCTAAGTCACTAGGGGAATCGTGAGTGGGAAAAATCCCATCCAAATCGTCGGCATCCAGCCCGGCCAGATAGCCAAGCCGGTGGCGCAGCACGTCAGCTTCGATAGCGGTGAAAACGATTCCAGCCACGATCAGATCTCAAGCGGCCCTCGAATCGCACATGGAGCAGCGGCTTGGCCGATGCGGTGCCGAGGGCGGTTGATCTAAGAGCATTGTCGAGCAGCTGGGAACGGGAAGGCATTTTGACAACCGGAGGCGAGATCCACTGTTACCCAATGCTTGTCAGTTTCACCCGTCCTCAGTAGCTCCCACACGATACTCATCCCTGCGGTGGTTACCGCCCGGTTCACCAAGCAGTCTTGAGACCGAATGGCCTCGGCAACGGAGCAGGATTTTTTCGGGTCGTCTTCGAGCGTCTCAATTTCAGGATATGCGTCCATCACATTCGGGAAAGTAGCTCGCTTGTCACGATGCGCAGCACCGAATACCACCTGGCCATGGCGGGCTTCGTTACCGAGATCCAGCCACATGCAATGCTTGAACACGACAGGGCTGTTGGCGATTGCACGCCGGGCCGAGGGTAGATCAACTGCGGAGATAATCAGGTCAGCCTCGCGCACCGCATCCACAGTCTCCCGGCTCGGAAAGCGGAATGGCAGAGCAGTCCAGGCTGTCCCGAGCATCAGGTTGTAGCGATTGACCAAGCTGATTGCTTTGAATTGCCCGAGGTCACAAGGCCAGAAGCGCTGACGCACAAGGTTTGGCTCGCGCACAATGGCATCATCAATGACCGTCACGCTTAAGCCCGCAGGATGGCCAAGGGAGCGAAGCGCATAGTGAAAGCTCGCTAAGGCATCAATAACTTCGCTGCCATTGCCCCCAGCACCAATTACCACAATACGAGGGGCGCGTTCGACCCACGAACTCGGCGTCTTGAAGACCGGAGGCGTCGGTATCGAAATCGGATGAACGCTCATCGTGCACCTCCCATGGCGGCTTGCCCCAATGTCAGCGGGCGACCACTTGCCTGGCAGGCAACCAGCTTGCCGGCCGGGAATCGCTTGGCATTATTTTCACTGAGCATGCGGTAGAAATCCTTGAGCGCCGCAAACGACTGGCAACCACGCACGGGATTTACCGTCCCATCGTGCGTGTTGTCGCTTTCGAGCACGAAGTTTTCCCAGGCAGGAATGTTTTCGGTTCGGACATCACGGGGCACATGGGCGCTACCAGTGCAGAAGGTTCCCCCCTGGTACACGTTACCCAGCGGGACGTAGAACAGCTCCGTCTCTGGTGTTGGGCGATGGGAACCTTTGAAGGCAAAGCAGCGGAAAGACTGATTAGCAGCGGCGAGAAAGATCAATCCCGGCAGCGGGGCGCGTATGCGCTCACCCTGAATTGGAATGTCATGCAGGCTGGGTCGCCGGTACCAAGCCAGCACAGTGCGGGAGCTGAACAGGAAATTTTCAGGAAGAAATTCTGCGTTCGAATCTTCATTCAGCAGCAGGCTGGCGAGTTCAGATTTGTCGTAGGCGCTAAACGCTCTACCAGCGCCCAGGGTGAAACCTTTGCCGTCATCAAGCGCGATAACGTCATGGCTGGTCATCGCAACCACACCGGTCTGATTGTGGTGGTGTACCAGCATGGCCTTTGACGAAATATTTTCACTCAGCATTACCGCATCCCTCCGAGGCGTCAGTGATTCGCTGCAACAGGTCTAAGGTCACCGATAGTGCGTCCAGAACTGGCAGCGTGACGGTTTGCAACTGATCAGGGCTTAGGGGCAGGCCCATTGCTGGGAATCCCGTACCACTGACGATGCTGTCGAAACCTTCTTCACTACTCTGCTTCAGGTTCGGAAAATCCCTAGTCAAATCGACACGAATGCTTTCGAACAGCGTCACCCCATCGTCAGCGGTACCGGGAAAGTTGGATGGGTGGAAATCACTGAGCAGTCCACTAGCTTCGTGCTCAAGACACTTCTCCAGGGCATACCGCAACACACTAGCAAGCGGAGTCGTGGCGTCATCACGCTCGCAAATCTGCGTGGCCTCATCGAGTAACGCTTCCACTTCGGTTCTATCGCCCACAGCCAGAGTGGCTCCGGCTATGCGTTTCAACTCATCCATCTCGTAAAGCGAGTCAAGCAGGAGATGCACAGAGTCCTCATCCGACCCGTTGCACATCAGATATTCCTCTACATACTCCGAGTGGTTGGCAGACTCATCCTGCAGGTACATGCAAAGTTCATCCCCGGACTGAGCTTCGAGGCGCTCGGCCATTTCTTCATAGATTTCGGCCAAGCCGTGATTGAAGTAGCTGTACGGCCCCAGGAAGGTCATAGGCGTGTGGAATGGCAGAAGGAAGCGGGTCATTGCATCGAGTGTTTTGAACAGCAGCACACGCAGTTCCAAACTCTTCGGGACGTTGAGTTCAAATGAGGCGAACCAATTCGACTCCAGGAAAAAATGACCGTCCTGAATTCCATAGGAATACGGTTTGCCCAGGGCGTCGGGAAGCTTGATCCTGTTGCTAAGGGTGTCCTCGATCACCTTGAGGATCTTCCCTGCACCCTCAGGGCCTGCCGTGATGTGGGGTGTAAGCGTATCGACCGTTACTAAGCCAGCATCAATCGCAGCCAGGGCATAGCTTGCAGTCTCGACGGGATCGACGTAGCGCGTTCCGAGCCGCTGCAATAGGCGGTCGCGGTGCGGAAATAGACCTTCTCCATCGATTTCAAACGACCTGCCAAGACGGGTCACAAGCTCGCCGGTGAGGCGGTACAGGCCGTAGCTATTCGGGTACTGGCGAAGCCACTCCCCAGCGCCATCGTCAAGAAGGCCGCTCTCCAGAGCCTCTCGGCAAAGCATGCTGTGTGCCCGCAGATCAACTACACCCGCGTTGTCGCGGCTGAATAAGGTCGCCCGAGCCTCACGCATCGCCTGCGCGACGTGCGGAAGGCTCAGCGGGGTCATCGCGGAAGCGGGAAGTCGATAGTGCCGGGATTGGCAGGGGAGTTGAGCAACTTCCATAACCGTTGTCTCTGTTGATGATCTAAAGCATCAGGTTCGCGGTCAGCTGGAAGGTGGCAGTTCAGATCGCCACGCTCCCAAGCTTTCAGCACGTCCAACGGGTCAACCTTTTGCGCCGAATCCGCCGTCTCGGAACTCATAGACATAGGTGTCCTTCTCCACGATGGGGTCGATTATTTTCGCGCCGTTCAGCTTCGGGAACTGGCGGGCATAGTGTTTCAGAACCTCCCCCGGCGTCATTTCAGACTGAGGGTCGGGTAGGTCGCGGCCGGAGTAACGGAAAACACGGGCGAGGCAGATTTCAATGAGGGCCATGTGCGCTGCTCCTAGAATGAGGCCAAGAGGTTCGAGCCGTTCGCGTCGACATTCGCTTCGCCGCTGTCCGGTTCCTCTGCATCGTCTACTTCCGGTGCGCTGATAGGTGCAACCGGAGTTTCAGTTTCCTCTGCAGCAGCTTTTGCCTGCACGGTGGCACCAATCGAGCGGATCTCATCCAGCAAACTGTGGCCTTCGTTCAGCGCTTGGACGTGATGTGTCAGCCGCTGCACCAGGGCGCCCTCGATTTCCTGGGCGCACCCAACCAGGATCAGCGGGCGGCACATGGCGGCGCGCAACTGCACTTCGGAATCGGATGCCTTCTCAGGGGTGGGGCCGAGGTCGGCAGTGACCACCACCTTCAAGCTATCGGCATGGGCCGACTCGATGGCCACATTCAGGCGATGCTGAGTGCCTGCCAGCGCTGTGGCCAAGGCGGATAAAAACGTCGTTTGCATGGTGGGTGTCCTCTGTCAGGCTGTGCCTGTGACCGGTTGCTGGGGAGCAGGATTTTTCCCGCCCTGTGCCGATAGTTCTAACGCAGTCGGCAAATAACCCAACCAGCTGAATTCCTTGAAGCCCAAGATCGCTTCGATCAGATCGGAGGACTTGCCGGCGACAAGCCCGTCGAACGCCTTTTCACCCTTTGCGCTGTTGTAGGCGTCGGCGAATCCCGATCGTTTGCAATCTTCAATGATGCCCGCCTTAACTTGGGCCTTTAGGTAGCTTTCGTTCATCACGAACGCTGTTGCCGGGTCGGCGTTCGCGTACTCCATAAACTTGAGCGCCTGCGCCCCGGAGACTGACCAGTCGAACTGGTCGGAGCTATCAGTGCGAAACAGCGAGGCGGCGGCCATGCTGCCCATGAACGTGAGCAATTTTTCCTCCCCAAGTTGTGCGAGACGAATCTCAACCTCAGCCCGGGCGGTGGTCATTAGCATGCCGGTGAGGCCCATGGCTTTCTCCATCTGCGCCCGCAATTCGCTCTTGAGGTCGTTGCGCATCTCGAAGTACATGCTGACTATGGCCACCGCCAGGGTCAGGCAGCGGTCGTCGAGCACGATTTGCTTGCTCATCCGGGCATAGAGGTCGAAAGCCTCACGGCGAAGGGATTTCTTCACCTGGGCTGGCTTGGCCTCTCCTGCATTACGCCTTGCAGGTGCGGCAGCACCCTTGCCCGTCTTTCCGCTAGCTGGGGGGCTTGTCGTCACGCTGTCCAAAGCAGTCTTGTAGGCAGCGTTTTTCTTGCGTTGGCAAGGTCTGTTGAAACACATACCGCCGACGATATCGCCTTCGCGTCCCCTGGATGCCATGACAACCGCCCCGAAGCTGCCACAGGTGGCGCAAGCCGCTGCCTGCTGTTCGCCAACCCCGTCATCGCCGCGAGCGGCCAGCTTCACGTAGGAGTCCTTGGCCAAATTCAATTCGGAGTGGACGATGGCATGTTCGTCCTGCGCCTCGATCAGCCGGACAGAAATCAGTTGGTCAGTTTTCGTGTTCCAGCAGACTGGGTTCTGACACCGCGATTCTCCAAGGCTCACCTCGAACAGGTCAGCGTTGGCCCCGGAGTTGTGGATGCAGCTGCGGCATTCCGCGGTATCGAAACGCGCAGTGGAAACGTCCCGAGTCAATTCCAGCAGCCGAGCGCGGGTCTGCTCGACGGAATAATTTTTCTCCATGATCTTAGCGAGAATGCCTGCTTGATCCGCTGGGGGAAGGCGGCACAGCAACTCGGCGTGGCCGATCTTGATATGTTCTTCAAGCAGGGCTTCCGCAACTTCATCACAGGCATGGGCGAGCAATAGCCGGCTGTCGAGCTTCGTTCTGGACCAGTCCAGAGCCTTCATCACCGCCTGATGGTCGTTGGCCATGTCCCCCAGTAAAACCACAGCGTGCAGTGCTTCTTCAATCGGGGTCAGATCAGACCGAACCTGATTTTCCAGCGCGGCCATCAACCGGGCCTCCTGATCACTCATCGAACGAATGAGCGCAGGCACCTCGGACAACCCAACGTCATGGGCAGCTGTCCAACGGCTGTTCCCAGCCACCACCTCATGATCGTAGTTGGGGTCGTCGCTAACCGGCCTGACTAAAATCGGCTGGATAATCCCCTTTTCACCGATCGAGCGAACCAGCTGATCATAGGCAGACTTTTTCCGCCCCTTTCGTGGGTCGATGAGTGGATTGCGGCGAATGCGGTTAAGAGGTAGGACTTGGGCGACTTGCTTATTCACTTGGCTGAACTCCTTGTTTTCAATGAGTTCAGCTTCTCGCACTCCCTGGAAAACCCAACCTTTGTATCAGTTCCCGATTACCAATCTCGGGGGGCTGATCCACAAGCCGTTGCGACTAACCTCCTTCCCCCTGGATGGGAAATCCAGGAGGCAATTGTCCGATGGCATTGCACTCAAACATCCAGCTCCAGCCAGCGTGCCAGGCCCAGTGAGTCGCACGCTTTGTTGATTAGCAACAAGGGGTAGGTGTGGCGCACTTCAGCTGCCACTCGCGCATCACCACGGCAGGTATTGGAAGCATCATCGTAGGGAAACATGCCATTGAGCTTGAGCAGATCATCGAGCAGATTGGCCGGGATAACGTCAGCCGGCTGCAGCTGCTCAATCGCGGCTTCCACCTTAGCCAAAGCTGCGCGGGATGAAGCCAGTTCCGGCTGGATCAGCTTGAGCCCGGCCAAATCCTTGCTCATCACCTGCACGCAGTTGTCCAGGGCCACGCGGGCGGCCTGCAGGGCCACCAACGGGCTTGGAGCTGGGGTAGGGGTCTCCAGGGCCGGCATGTTGGTTGCCGGGCCTCCAAGGTGTTTATTCAGCGCCTGATAGACGTGAGGGAATATCTCGGCAGGTGCAATGTCGGGTTTTTTGCCGGCGTTGTACGCGGCCTCTTCAGAAATGTTTCTGATGGTTTGTCCATCGAGCGGAAGGGTATGCATGGGGGTTCTCCTGAATGATGCCCCATGTTCCGGTGCATCTAGGAAATCCCAATCCGACCATAACGTGGTCAGTTAAGCGGGCCTGGCCGATGGCCGAGGCGATACGCTGGATTCACCCAAGCCAACAAACCCAGGAGATATGTTCCGTGGAAATCACTGACTTCACCCCAGGCGTCACCTATCGGATGAAAATCGTCCCTTACCTGGACTGCGAGCCCGGCGAGGAAACCTACAAGGTTCTGACCGTGCTCGAACCGGCCAATGAGAAAAACTCGCTGTGGGACGATGGCCACGACTGCGAAGCCCCGCCGCCCCAGGTGCTGGCCGAGTGGAATAAATTCCTCCGAGTCAAAGACGAGAGGGGAAACGTCCGCCTGCAATGGCCGTCGCTGATCGTCAAGGCGGTCGCCGTCAACTGACCCTCCCCGTGGAAGGGGAGCATTCGAACAGACAATGGAGGTGCCTGTGACAGACGCAGGTTGGATGGTTCTGGGGCGATGGCCGTATGCGTACCCTGGTGGTTCTACGAGAACTACCGGCAGCGGCCGTTGAGCTTGGGTGTTGGGAAGCAATGGAACCAAAAACCAACGTAAGCCGGTACGACGCTACCCTTCGATTGATGTCTGATAGTGTGTAATGTTCGGTTTTCGCACCGCGTGGCAATCCGTAAGCTGCAACCTAGTTTTCTCAAGGATGGTTAAACATGGCAAGTGATCAGGGCCCAGGCCCAATGCCGCAAGTGCCCAGGCCTGCCCTGCAAAATGCTCAGTCGAAGCAGGCTCCTGCTGTCCAGCCCTACAAAGGCGATTTTGACAATCAACCACCCCGCCCACTGGTTCTGGCGAAACAACCCGACAAGGCTCCTGAAAAGCCCGCGCCAGTAGGCTGCGTATTCGCCAAATCCTGCAACCTGCCGGATGGTGTGATCAATCACAACAACCCCGGTGGGTTCGTACCGCTTGAACAGCTGAAGGACTATGGCGACTGGGCCGTTTGGGGCACCGGTACGGCAATCAGGGCGAGCGGTACACCCCTCCAGCTGATAGGTAGCTCGACTGCTGCAACCACAATCGCCACCCGTTTGGGCGGTACGTTATCCCTGGGGCTGATCGAAGGGGCCGCTGTGATGGCGGCAGGTGCTGTGGTTGGCACCATCGGCTTGCTGCTACCAAACAACAGCCTATCGGCTGATAGCGCGTTCTACACCAAAGAGCAGTACCACGCCCTTAGCCTGGGGCGCACGCGGGTTCGGGTCCATGTCCAACAGATGTCAGCAGACACAATCAACGCCTATGGCTTTTACACGGGGCGCAACCCGGAATGGGAGAACGCTCAGGTCATCGCGGCCAGTCCTCGCGGTGAGCAATTTGTGGCCGACCTGGGGCAGGGGATCGAGGTAATTTGGACGCCGGCAGCGGACCCTGACGAGTTGGGTATCCCTGCACTGGAAGGCTCGCCGCAATTGCCGGCTATATGGGTTTACCCACCCACCGAACAGTCCAATAAAGCCCTGGTCAATCCCATACATCCGCCCGAATACCAGGACGCCATAATCTGGTTCCCGGCCACGGATATTCCGGCGATCTATGTGGTGCTCAGTGTTCGCAATCAACCTGGCGTCGTCACTGGCCAAGGCCAGGATGTGACCGGGATATGGTTGGCAGGCGCGGGCAAGGAGCTGGGTTCTCCAATACCATCCCAGATCGCTGACCAACTCCGAGGCCGAGAATTTTCCAGTTTCGACGACTTCCGCAAAGCATTCTGGCAAGCCGTGGGCAACGACTCTCAGCTCAGCAGTCAGTTTAATTCACGCAACCGATCTAACCTTGCAAAGGGACTCTCCCCCGCAGCCCGCTTGGAAGATCAGGCTGGAATGAGGATTGCTTACGAAATCCATCATATCGAGGAAATCGCTAAAGGCGGTGCAGTGTATGACCTGGACAATCTTGGGGTAACCACGCCGCGTCGGCATATAGATATTCACAGAGAGACTAAATAATGGAACTCAAGGATTCGTTAGCTGACTACACCGAAGAAGAATTCAAGTCTTTGATACAAGCTATTGATGATGCTGAGACTGAGAGCCAGCAGGCGGAACTGGTGGTACACCTGAACAAAATTGTTCCTCACCCTGCCGGATCAGACCTGCTGTTTTATCCAGAACCTGGAGTAGATGAGTCTGCGGAGGGGATCGTGCAAACAATTAAAGCCTGGTGTATCGCCAACGGGCTCCCTGGCTTCAAGGCTGAATAGTGGCTTTGGGGATCAACGGAACAGAAAGTGCACTTAAGCCAGCGCCGGCCTGGATAGTTGGCGATCCGGCTTAGCGTACGATTTTTTCCGAATTCTGCGGGCTCCCCTCATACACCTGCAACAGTGAGGCGCGGATTTCTGCTTGGATCGCCTCTTTAGCTGTTGGGTATCCAGAGCTGGCCATGTCGTCATACGTCCAGAACGGCCGGCCTTCGACGGGATGGGTCTGGCGCTTGCAGCAAGGGAAACCGTTCTCACAAGCCCAACGGAAAAGCGCGCCGTCATCGTCGGGCTCTATGCTCACGCCGGCGGACATACCGGAGCACAGCACACCGCTGCGGGTATTCCAACGGGCAATATCCTCCGGCATATCGAGATTCAGCAGAGGTAACTGAGTACCCTTGCACCCCTCGGTCACGCAACGGGCATGGGGGTTGTACTTTCGGCGGTCTACGTTGAGGGGCATACCGCAAAAAGGGCATGGCTCAAGGTGAAGATGTGGTTCCGACATAATGCGCTCCGGCATCAGGGTTAAGCGTGATAGGGCCAGATTAGAGCCTTCGGCCGATTTCCCAGACCAGGGAGGGGTCAGAACAACTCCAACTGCCCGACCTGGTTCCCTGCCAGCTTGGCAATCAGGGCTGCCGGGTCATGCAGGATGGGCTGCAATCCGCGGCGGTAGATCTGGTTGGACATGCGCAGCATACGATCCCACTCGCCATGGCTACCCTTGTAGAGGGCCAGGGTGCCCAGCCCCAGGAGATAATGCACGGCGGTGCTCGGCGACTGGTCGAAGGAAACCCGGCCAAGGGCATAGTTCAGGTCGAAGCCGACGAACAGCTCTGCGCCTTCCTCGTCCACCTCGAACTCACCGGCTGTACGCACATCGGTCAGCAACTGCCCTTTGCGGGTCAGGGTCAGCCATTCGGTATCAGCTGCAGCCGCTGTGACATCCCGCAAGCCGCTGAAAACATCCCAGTAGTGCTCATCGCAGAAGGGCACCTCTGTTTCCGGGATTCGCAAATCGGCCTCGGTGAACTTCGGCAGCTGGGCCAGATCGGGGATCTCGTAGCGCACGCCCTGCTCGAACACCTCCAGAAAAAGCCGCATGGCGGTAAAGGGCTGCTGATAGCCATAGCGCCCCCATAGCGCCTCGATTGCGATCAGCTGCTGCAGGTTGATCACCTGGAAGCGGGGTTCGATGCCGGCGCGGGCCGCGGCATCATTTTCGTCGAGCTGAATGGTCAGCACGATGCCCAACAGCTCCTTGGTGAAGGCGGGTGAATAGGCATTCGGAGCGATTTTAATCCGCCCGGTTTCCTCGTCGACGGTGCGCGACAGCCAGCAGCGGGCGCAAGGGTCGAAGTGCCTGGCCTTGATGTAGTTGCGAAGGCTATTGAGAGGCCGCAACCACTCATACTCGCCGTTTTCCTTGGCAATCATGCTCTCCGCAGATGAGTCCCGGCTCACCCGAGTGCATGTCCAGCAGCCAGTGCGATGGCCGCACGCCGGGCGCTCATGCTGGCGGCCGGCGAGGAACACGTTGACCATACAGTCGCCGCCATTCATATCGCGGTAGATATCGACCAGTTGATCGAAGGGGTCATAGGCCTCCAGCTTGCCCGACCGGACGAGGCCGATGTAGGAGAAAACATCCATGGTCGTGAATTCGGCAATCGGGCTCAGCACCCAGTCATCGCCACCATCCTCGGCGGCCAGGTTCACAGGCTCGAAGGCGCTCTCGCCACGCTCACTCATCTTGCGGGCGCGCTGGGCCGACTCATCGAATCGAGTGCCGATCAGAGAAACAATTTCGCCCTTGCTGCACTTGCGGCCGATCTCCTGGCCAATTGCTTCACGGATAGCCTTCTTGACCCGGGTGAGCGGTGCAGCCTTCATCATCTGCTGGCATTTTGCGTTGGAGCCAACGCTGGCGATGATACGGCCGCCGATCAGGCTCACCAGGTAGTCATTGCTCAGGCCCGGGGAGGCTACCCAGACTTTTACGGGAATACCTGCAGCCGCTGCATAGCGCTCGATCTGGCGCAGCTGGCCCCGGTTGTAGGCATGCACCACTGGATTTTCCAGGCGGGTGTCCGAGTGCATAACGTGCAGAGTAGGAAGGGGGAGGCCTGCGGCTGCGAGTTCGCGCCAGGCTGTGAAAGCGATGTTGAGGGTGACGCTGGAATCCTTGCCTCCGCTCCAGGCGACGACCAGGTACATGCCGGAGAGAACGGCGGCCTTTACCGCCGCAACTGCTGCAGTAATTTTCTGCTCCAGAGGCTTGTCCACCAGGACAACTTCCCGCACCTCGGTCGCGGCAACATTGGCCAGATCAAACAACTGCATAACGCCTCCATGGAACTTCTCGCGCCTCACTGGCGCTACTGATTCCACGGTAAGGGAGGCCGGGGGAAACCCAAGGGAACAGGCTAGGGATTTGCCATCCGCTCGTTACGCCGAACCCACTGCCGGCGCATCTCCTAGACCACCTTTTCGGCAGACTCCGGCCCGCGCTTCTGACTCAGCAGCTTGCGCAGATCGTTAACCTTGCTCTCGGTGGTATAGCCGTTCTTGAGCCAGGTGCGGGCTTCGCATTCGAGCATCTGCTGCAGCTGATCCGTGCTATTGGCCTTCTTGCACGGCTGGCTTAAAACTGGGCCACCACCAGCGCAGCAAGCCCATCAGGTTGGTGCCGACAAAGCACGAGTTGAGCAGCAGCAGGCCCCAGGCCTGGGCGAGGATGGAATAGGCACACAAAGCACTGCTGGACACGAGGAACAGCCACCAGCCCCAGGGGGAAAACCGCGTATTGGAAGCCACGGTGAGCGCTCCAAGGACGCCAAAGAGGCTTCCAACCCATTCAAGAAGCGTGATCATCGGATGCTAAAACCTCGTCTATGAGCCGGCTCACCGCCAGGCGATTCGCGGCCGGAACGGATAATTCGTCCTGCCGATCGCGCTCGTAATGAACGATCAACTGCGCCTTCCAATCGAGGCCGGCGCAGGCCGGGTCAGGGGAAACACCGGCTCTGGCAGAAACCCGGGCCGCCCGGTAGTGGCGCAACCACTCCTTGCGGTTGCCGCTGTACCGGCCGAGCGACGCCTTGCGCGGGAAGCACACCTCAGGCCACCTCAATGAGCGGCAGTGCTGCATCCCTGAAACCGGCAAGGTCAACGATGAAGTATTTGCCGCTCTCGTCGCTCACCTCGAACTGAACGGGACTGCCCGGCAGGCGGACAAATTCAAAGTCAAGCAGATCCAGGCCTTCAACGTCATCACTGACCGCGATGTGGAGGCGGCCGGTCTGCAGATCGACGGAGCAGGCCGTCTCCAGGTCGAAATTGCCGTCCCAGATGCTGTGGAATTCCGCGTTAATGATGCTCATGTCCGTATCTCTCGGTTAGTTTCGATGCCCCCAGGTTTTAAGCAAGGCCGGGAGAAACCCAAGTCGCAAAAATGCCCGCCGAAGCGGGCTTGGTTTGGCCGGATTAATCAGAGCTGGTCAGCAGACTTTTTCAGGCGTTGCGCACGGTTGGCTGCAGCTGCTTCGGCGAGCTTGGGGTGGGTCGCCAGGGTGAAATAAGTCAGCTGGTGGCGTATCTCGTTTGCGTAAACGATCGTGTCCCCGTCCTGGAAAACGTCCTCGAACATGGTGGAGATGCCGACGCCATCGGCATGCGGGGCCAGGTACTTCTTGCCGCCGCGGGCCTCGAGCTTCTGGAAGACGTAGTTCGAGCGCTTGTATTTGTCGCGGATGCCGGCCAGTACCGAGCGCCATTTGTCGCTGTACACTTGGACGGTGACGTTGGCGAGTTTGCCGGCCTCGTCGAAAGCCAACTCTACACCCTGGAAGTTCTCGTACTCGTCAGCGTTGAGCAGAAACGCAGGGCCACCGAGGAAGGTCATGCCCAGCTCGCGGGTGTTCGAGTGGGCGGCTTTCATTTCCTCGACCGTGGCCGCCCCCATCTCCAGGCCGAAGGGGGTGGGGTCAGCGTTGACGGAGTAGGCCGCAGTCATAAGCCCGGCCGCCATGAAGGACATACCGGCACCGAAACCCAGGGAGATCTTTTTCACGCAGAATCCTCTATCAGTTGGGCTCATCGCCCGTGATGGTGAGCATCAGGCCGACATAATGAACCGACCAATCAGCCCGTGGGTGTCCAGACTGGCAAGAATTTGGTCAGATTTGGGGTCCGCTGGCCGACTGGCAGTCTTATCATCGACCGCCATTAGCCACGGAGAACACCATGAAGAGTCCACTACCCCCGATCACCCTGGCCCTGAGTTTTCCTTCGGTACTGGTGCTGATTGCGCACTACGGCTTCGGCATGCAGACATCAGCACTCACCATCGCCTGGATCGGCCTGGCACTGAGCATCGTGTTCGGGGTGGCCGATTACTTGTCCGAACGCCGGGCTTTGCGCAACTGCGTGACGCTCGACATCAAGCACAACCTGGTCAGCATCCAGGGACAAAATTTTCCATTCTATTTCTCGACCGATACGCAACTCATCGGCTCCAGGATCGGCCTGGCCGACGCCATCGACCTAGCTGTGCGGGAAGTGCTACTAGGCAAGCGCCGTTTCGGACTGCGCCCGGCGGTGGTCGCTCATGTGTGGCCAAAGGGCAGGGGACTTTGTGAGCTTGAGCTGGAGGCGCTGCAGGAAGTCCTGGAAGCCCACTTCCTTTTCCCGAAGATCGAGCAGAAAACCTCGACCCTAGCAGGTGCAGGCATGAGCTACATCGACATCGTCTCCCTGGAAGGGGGCAAACATGAGTAGCTGGCAAAGCACTTGCCGAATCCAGAAAGTACGGCAGCGTGACCGGTTTGGCTGTGGCGTTGCGTGCTCAGCCATGATTGCTGGATGGCCCTATGACCAGATGCGAAACCTCTTTGCCGATGCAGGTATTGGTGCCCGCAAGAAGCGCCCTCTGGCAACAAACTTCTCCGATCTGCAGTACACACTTCGAGCTCTCGGGATCGAATCCCAGCTGAAACGCTGGAGTAACTGGGACAGCCTGGATGGCGTAGGAATTGTGGCGGTCAACAATGCCGGGGGCACCTCAAGCCGGAACTGGCACTGGGTGGTCGTTGAGCGACATGCAACATTCGGAATTGTCATCCACGACCCAGATTATGAGATCCCATGCTTCCAGAGTGCACCTCGGGGTGTGCGCAGCATTCCGCTGGCGGAGTATGAGCCTCGCAAGAGCTGGATTCGGGTCCAGCTTTAGCATGTTGATCCTGAGCTGGACACGAAGGTTGGGTTTTGCGTGATGCGTGAAATCCTAGCCTTGAAGTCTAGAGGGCGGGCTTACACCTGCCCCTCTCAACGCATGCATAGCTGAAGGTGCACCCCATGAAATGCCGCTACCTCGCCTTGATTACAACTTCCTGCATCCTCGCCACCCTGGCTGGTTGCGCTGGTACTGCTGCTACAAACTACTCCCACAGCGCCGACGCCACCCAAAGCAGGGATGTTCGCGCCATGCCAGTGTTCGTTATCCCCAAATGCCAAGCCTTAGCTGGCGAGCAGCGCTGCTTCTGGATTGAGCCACGGGGATATCAGCCAGGCGCACCGGAGCCAGCCAGCACCCAGCGCATCCAGGGCATTGCCCTTTAAATCGACTAAGGCCATAACCCTTGCTGCACAGAGAGGGAAAGCCAAAGGAGAACGGTATGTCCTGGGCGGATCGAGCAGCACCTATTGTCGCGGAAACCATTCGCCGGGTAGGCCGGAGTGACATGCAGGCACTGCGCAAGTCTCTGACCGAAGCCTACCCATTTGGTGACAGGGCAAACTCCCCGTACAAGGCGTGGCTTTCAGAGGTGCGCCGTCAGCTGGGACATCCGCTGAATGCTCCGAAGGTAGATCCGGAGAGCAAGCAACCCGATATGTTCAATCCCCGATAAGGGATGACCAGGGAGCGGTAGGGGCTAGTCATGTTGCCCTTTATCTGACCATAAACTGACCAGATTTCAACCAACATACGTCCCGCAACCTCCTAGAATGGCACGCAGACACCCAATGGCATCCGCCCAGGTACTGCGATGGTCACCCACATCTACCCAGTCAACATCGGTCCCAAGCACTACACCAAGGAATTCCAGCGCGAAGCCCAGTACGCCAAGAGCTGGAAATCCGTCCTTGAGAAGGCATACGGCACCACTCACGCCACCTGCTGCTGCCCGGGCCGCGGTGACCGTAAACTTGCAATCAAGCGACGGGAGGGTAGCGACAGCTACCACCTGGCTAGGTTTGCAGGCTCCGGCGCAGAACACTCGAACGAATGCCGCTTCTATGCTCCTGCGCCTGAATCTTCCGGCATGCAGGCCTATGACCGCGGCGTTGTCGAGGAGGGCGAGGACGGGCTGTTACGCATTCGATTAGCCCGAGGCCTGAGGGTGCTCCCTTCCAGGGAAGGTGACGGGGAGGGCGGTGGCCTGGCCCCGGCGGCTCCGGGAGTCCGCAAACCGGCAATGACACTACTCGGCCTGCTGCACCTGCTCTGGCAGGAAGCGAGGCTGAACGTCTGGTACCCGGCCATGGAGGGCAAACGCAGCAGCTTTGTGGTTACAAGGGCCGTTGCCAATGCAGCTGCTCGCATCGGCACTGATCGGGTACGCCTGGCTGATATCCTTCTGCTTCCCGCGGCCAAGGACAGCCCGGCGGAGAAGGCCAACCAGGACACGGTGGCCCGCGCTATCGGACGCAGCCTGCGCCTGGTGGTAGTCGCCCCCTTGGCTCGGTATGACGCCGGCAAGCACGGTGGCACAGTAGAGCGGGTACCGTTGAGCCGGCCCTTTGGCATGCCTCCCCTCTATCTGCAGCAGGGGCAGTGGGGCCGCATTCATCAGCGTTTCAGGCAGGAAATTTCCGCCTGGATTCGTGGCGGACAGGTGATGGCCATCGCTCACCTGGACGTTAAGATGGGCTCCAAGTGGCCCGTGGCCAGCGTCCTTGATGTCGCTCTCATGCCGGTGTCCGAGCAGTGGATTCCCTTCGACTCCAGCCACGAGGCTATTATCGAGGCACGTTTGCGCGTCCAGGGCCGGGCGTTCGAGAAGCCGTTGCGCTTCGACGCCGAAGAAGACGCGGTATTCCCCGACTTCTGGCTGCTCGATGTAGGCAAGACCTTCCCCGTGGAGGTGTTCGGTATGGCCACCCCCGAATACTTGGCCCGCAAGCAGATCAAGCGCGAGCACTACAACCGCGAGTATGGCGTTGATGGCTGGTGGAGCTGGAACGCCGACCGTGACCCTCAAGCCGAGAACATCCCCGATCTCCCCGGCAAGAGCAGCAAGCAATGAGCACCGCCCGAATCAACGATCTCAAGAACATCGCCTGCCGGCATGGATACCGTGTGCCCCATCCGCGACCGGGCGAATCCTGAGTGGTTCTTGGGGTTTGGGGAGCAACGGTGATGGCCACTCTCGGCGAAAACCAGTCGTAGTAAGGCGGCTATGCATTTTTAGTAATCTGGGGCTGTGGGCACGCGACGCCAATTATTGCCAGGGCTGGTTGAAAGTCCGCCTCCTGGGCCGGTTGAGAGACCACCACCAGGGCCAGTCGAGAGACCGCCACCGGGACCGGTTGAAAGTCCGCCGCCGGGGCCGGTCGAGAGACCACCACCAGGGCCAGTCGAGAGACCGCCACCGGGACCGGTTGAAAGTCCGCCGCCGGGGCCGGTCGAGAGACCACCACCTGGACCAGTGGAGAGACCACCACCGGGGCCGGTGGAAAGTCCGCCCCCAGGGCCGGTGGAACACGGGCCACCGGGCCCCGTATAGCCAATACAACCAGCGAAAACACTTGGCGAAGAAAGTAACAGGCTGAATACCAAAGCTAATTTCATTCCTTTGTTCATTGTTCTCTTCCCTCAGTTGCCGCATTGATAACATTTCGGTGTGAGTGTGTGACCGCTATGGAGTGCAGTTTTTGCGGAGAAAGCGGGGGAGGCGGTTATGTACCATGACGAAAACTCCCTTTACGTGCGGCATTTGTCAGGTATTGAGGCTAGCAGGAAAACAACCGAGACAGCTGCCGTAGGCAATCACCACTGATTTTGGAAAAGCTTTTGAATGACTGCAATTGGCCGATTCTGTTGAAAAAGTCGGTCTTGGCCGGAGACGCCTTTCCAGAGTTCAAAAAACGCACGATTTGGACGTTGCTGCTTGAAAACCAAGGCAGTTCAGTCTCCCGTACGGCTCAGATTTCAACGTAGGCAACGCTCTTTTGTGGGCAGAAATCGCAAAGGGACTTTTTCAACAGAATCGGCCGATAGCGCTCAGTGCTGAGGAGCAGGAGTCGGCCAACAAGCCCTGCGCCGAGCGTTATGTTTCTAGCCCATTGCAGCGAGACCGAATAGGACATAACCTATCGTCGGTTTCGGAAGCCCCAGCCCCCCCTTCGCACGCGAGTGCACGGTAAATGCCTTCTACTCCTCCGTTTCCGCGGGGGTGCGACAAACTCATGCAAGGCCCCAAATCAGTCCGATCTAGTGTCTGTAACCGGGGGGACCAGATGCACATGGATCGCTATTCAGGTGCCTCGTAGTATGTCCATTTCCGCGCTCTCTTCGCACGATGTAAAACTGCTGTCGCAGATCCTCCACTCCACGTCCAAGGCTATCGGCCGCCCCAGCAAGCTCGCACATCAGCGAGAAATGCTCAGCAAGCTGCTCGGCTTCCGTGACTGGAATATCGCATGCGCGATATTGCCCGATCGCCTCTCCGACACAACCCATGTGGCAATTGCCTTGCTCGAGGCTCCATCGGCAGCACCCAAGTTGCTCATGACCAGCGGCATCGACGCTCCATGGCGACTGCCCGAGAAGGTGCGCGATCACCTGGTCAACCAATCCCGGGATCCGACAGGTTTCTCAGTGTCCAGCTGCTCGAGGCCTGACCCGGTCGGTGATGTGAAACTGCGGCATTGGTTCTATGAACTCGCGCTGGGGCTAGGGCGCGTCACAGAGCACAAAGTGGCGTTTGGCCCTTACGAGATCGATTACGGCCGCAGCGATCACACCCCAACCGTGATTACATTTGCCAATGCGCGGGGCCAAGACGCCTTCACGGTCACTGTTTGGTCGATCACTTTGCATCCAGAATCCCGCAAAGCGACAAATTTCACCGGAGCGGCCTCAATGCCGTTCTGCAACACGTTCATTGAATCGATCACAGGCCATGCACCTGAACTTCGCCAGGCCTATTGCCTGGTCAACAGCCGACAGAACGGCTTTGCAAATGCAATCGTCAGGTGCAATGAGAGGGGCAGCGAGCTGGAGATCGTCGAACATCTTCACTCCATGAAAATTGAAGAGGCCTGGGCAAAGCTAACGCCCTACAACAAAGCGCTGGGCCTATCCCTTCTGGATGTCGCAGACATCACATGGGTATGCTCTGCCACGGATGATGAGGATATAGGGGATACCTGGTGAAGGTCGTTGCGTAGTTGCAGCGGCATGACCAGCCTGGTGCATCTATGTTGATGCACCTATTGCATCTGACTTGAGGCGGTCTCAGTAAATGGTGACCGTCAGTAACCGGCCCAGACCGTGTAAAAACGCAGCAAGCAATGGCAATCAACTTCCGGTGGATTTTCTCAGTGTCCAGGAGGCCGCCGGAGGCCCAATCAGGCGCAATTGATGATTCTGGTTGCTATGGCACTTTCGGCTTCGGCGCGCCTGCTGGAGGGTGGTAAGAGTGGTAAAACAGGCCTCAGGCCT
This sequence comes from Pseudomonas sp., assembly GCA_033720015.1. Classification (GTDB taxonomy): domain Bacteria; phylum Pseudomonadota; class Gammaproteobacteria; order Pseudomonadales; family Pseudomonadaceae; genus Aquipseudomonas. The sequence continues at coordinate 912 of JAWWDH010000001.1, read as the reverse complement.
TCATTGCTGCCATCAGGGCACCGCTGCCCAGCAAATTCAACACGCGTTTGAGATTGTAGGCGAGCACATGCAGGCTCATCTCGGTACTCACTCGGTCGAGAGTCTTGGTGAGGAAGTGAGTGGCGCCCATCCAAGACTTCAGCGTGTCGAACGGGTGCTCGACCGTTTGGCGGCGGATTCGCATCATCTCGGGCGCTTGATCCAGGCGACTCTGCATCGCCTCGAGCACTGCCTCATGCTCCCAGCGGCTCACTCGTCGCTCTGAGCTAGGCGTACAGTGCTCTTTCAACGCGCAACCTTGGCAATGCGAACTCCAGTAGCGGTGCAGCTTCAGCCCTTTCTCGACGCTTGAAAAACGCCAGATCAGGCTTTGCCCAGCAGGGCATCGGTACTCGTTCTTGGCTGCGTCATAGATGAAATCACCTTTGCCGAAGCGGCCAGCCGCTGTCGCTCCCGAGGTCAGCGTCTTGGGCACGAAAACAGTGATTCCAGCCTCATGGCACGCCAGGATTTCTTCGCCTTTGAAATACCCTCTGTCTGCGACTGCCGAGAGCTTCTCGACGCCCATGGCCTCTCGCGCCTGCTTGGCCACGGAGCTCAGTTGGTCTCGATCAACTCCGTCGTTCGTGACCTCGTGCGTCACGATCAGGTGGTGCTGCGCGTCGACCGCCGCCTGCACGTTGTAGCCGACCATGCCGGTGCCCCGGGTCTTCATTGAGCGGGCATCGGGATCGGTCAGGGAGATCTGTTTATCCGGTGTTTCGTTGAGCTGAACCTCGATTTCCTTGAGCTCTTGCAGCTTAGTTTTCAAGGTCGCTATCTTGTCGTGGAGGCGTTCGGCTTTGACCTGCGCCACGGCAGGTTCCTGACGATCTGCGGTATTGAGTGCGGTCAGGTAGCGGTTGATGCTGG